>JAKAXP010000259.1 GCA_021816545.1 Bacteroidota bacterium | reverse complement strand
CAACAGCATGGCTATTACAAGGCTCAATGACGGATTTGACCTCGGGATTGCCGGTGATATTGGCAAGCCGTTCGGTTCACTTATGGCTGCTGCCTCAGCCGGCACCCTGCTTGCCGGTACAGCCGGATTTTTCATCATGACTTTTTTTGCGGGAGGGCTTTTCCGGCGCTTCACAATGGCATGGGGAGGGATCAGGGTTTCTGATTTTCTGAGGGCATCTGCAGACAATTTTATCCCGTTCCTTAAGATAGCCCTGCTTATGATGCTCATTATAGGAGGGTATACACTCCTTGTGATTGGCGTGCCTGCTGTGCTGATTGCGGCTCTTTCCGGCACCCAGATGCCGGCCGGTAATGCAATTTACCTGTTCTATGCATTATGGGCTCTCGGCATGCCGGTATGGCTGTTTGTGGCTGACGCATCAAGGAGATGGGTGGCTGCAACGGGCTCACCGAAGGTCTTCAGGGCACTTGGCGCCGGCTTCAGGGCTCTCAGGGAGAGATTCTGGCTTTCATACGGTACAGTACTTGCCGTGGCAGCGATAAATACTCTTATTGCCGCTGCCATCTTCTGGTTTGCTTCATCGGCAACACCTGACAGGGGCATAACGGTCTTTCTCTTTTTCCTGGCCACACAGGCCCTTGTCATCATCAGGCTGCTGATGAGGGCATGGAGGTACGCTGCCGTGTGTGAGACGGTCAGGTAAATCTGGAGAAGGCCGGGGGGATAATTCTTATTATCCGCCTTTTCGTAACTCCTGAGGAAGTCATACCTTCCATTCTGAAAAATTGTTAAATAAATCACCAGAGGTCTTTTCCAGCGCACAAGTTTGCTTTAATCGTCATATATTTAGAATGTGAACAGTTATTTTATATTTTAAATAGTGTATTTATTACACTAAATTTGATTAATAAAAACCAATAAGACAATGACAAAGAGAGCTTCTTCAGTGATCCAGGCTATGTTGTGCTTATTGCTGATTGCAGCAATGCCGGCACAGGTCCTCTCCCAGGCAAAGCAGCCCGTACTCAAGGGTACAGACCGTGTGAAAATGTTCAATGCCCAGGCAGACCTGAGTGCATCTTCACCCTATAAGGATATGCACTGGCAGTATATCGGGCCTACTAATATCAGCGGCAGGTGCACTGATGTGGAAGCCATTTCGCCAAGGGGCGGACAGTATATCATATGGGTTGGTTCAGCAACCGGTGGCGTCTGGAAGTCAGTCAACGAGGGTACCACCTTTGTGCCGGTCTTTGACAAAATGCCCACTGCATCAATCGGAGACATTGCAATTGACCCCAGGAATTCCGAGGTTGTATGGGTCGGGACCGGTGAAGCAAATATATTCAGGAGTTCAAATGCCGGGTGCGGTGTGTTCAAGACAACTGACGGAGGCAAGACATGGAGCCTGATGGGACTGGAGAATACACACACAATCGGGAGAATAAGGGTGCACCCTGAAAATACCGATATAGTATATGTAGCTGCTCCCGGCCATGAATGGACGCCGAATGAGGAAAGGGGCTTATATAAAACAGTTGACGGTGGTAAGACCTGGACAAAGATTCTCAGCGTAAACCAGAATACCGGCGTTTTTGACATTGTACTTGATCCGCGTGACCCCAATACAATCTACGCCACAACATGGGAGCGGATGAGGCTGAAGTGGAATGATCCTCGCACCTTTGCTGATACAAGGAACTGCGGGGTATGGAAATCAACTGACGCTGGCAAGACATGGAAGGAGATAAATACCGGACTGCCTGCTCCTCAGCATCGCGGGCGTATCGGCATTGACGTCTCCCTTTCAAACCCTGATGTTCTTTACCTCCTTCTTGACAATTACGAGATTGCCTATACGGCGAAGCCTGGTGAGCTTGATTCATACGGACGTCAGAAGCAGGATGTAATAAAGGGTGCAACCGTCTACCGGTCAGACAATGCCGGTGCATCTTGGAAACAGGTCAGCGGGCTGACTGAAGAGACGAAGGTTTACATGGAGCGTCACTCCGGTACCTATGGTTGGGTATTCGGCCAGATCAGGGTTGACCCGAAGAATGAAAACACAATATACACGCTGGGAATCCAGCTTCACAAATCGGTTGACGGCGGTGCCACCTTCTCGGTCCTCCGCGGTCCGCATGCAGACCATCACGGTCTCTGGATTGATCCGAACAACCCCAATTATCTGCTCAATGTGCAGGACGGTGGCCTGACAATCTCCTATGACCAGGGTGCAACCTGGAAGTATCCCATAGAGGAGCTTCCCCTGGCACAGTTTTACAACATTGCCTACGATTTCAGTGTCCCCTTCAGGGTTTTCGGCTCAATACAGGATCATCACAGCTTCTACGGCAGCGTTGATCTTTCGCGAGGGCGCGACAGGGTGATGCCCGTGGAATTTACGAACACCCTCGGTGCCGAAGGCAGTTCTCATGCCGTCGATCCGCGTGACAATAACACGATATATTCCAGCACATTCTACGGTGCACTTGCGAGGGCTGAAGTTGACAACTATCCCGAAAGCCGGAAGGATCTCCTTCCCGTCAGGTATGCTGACGAACCGAGGCTGAGAGGTCAGTGGGTGGCCCCGACAATCCTTTCACCGCACAACCAGGATATCGTTTATCATGGTATGCAGTACGTTATGATGTCACGTGACAAGGGTAACACATGGGAGTTCATCAGCCCTGACCTTACATTCAACGACCCGAAGAAGCAGGGTGATATCAATTACCAGACCATACAGACTATTGATGAGTCGCCACTGAGGGCCGGACTGCTCTATGCCGGGACTGATGACGGCAGAATCTGGCGGACAAAAGACGGTGGTAAGGTCTGGACCGAACTTAAACCGAAAAATGTTCCGGTCAGGTGGGTATCACGTATGGTGGCATCAAAATATGATCTCGGCACTGTCTATATGACCCAGACCGGCCGGCGTGATGATGATTTCCAGGTTTATGTATGGAAATCCACGGACTTCGGTGACACATGGACTGATATTTCCGGTAATATCCCGGTTGGCCCGGTGAATGTAATCAGGGAAGATCCTGTCAAAAAGGATATACTCTACCTGGGTACTGATGCATCGGTATACGTAAGTAAGGACGGCGGTGCCCGCTGGGATGTGCTTGGTGATCTGCCATTCGCCTATGTGCATGATCTGCAGGTCCATCCGCGTGACAACGTGATAATAATTGCCACCCACGGGCGGGGTATGTTCGTACTTGATGCAAATCCCATAAACGAAAAGGACAAAATCAGGTGGCCCAGGTGGTGAGAATAGCACTTCCCCTAACGGCAAAAAGGATCAACTTTAAAAATATGCACTTCATTTAGAGGGCTTAAAATCAGATCTTAACAATATCATGCAGATTGCAAGTAAAGTCTATTCATGGATAGTAATTGTTTGTCTGGCCGGGATGATGTTCCAGCCAGTGAATGCCCAGGAGTCACTTCCCGGCGGGTATGATGCCTTTACCTTCCGCAACCTTGGTGCATTCCGGATCAGCGCATGGGTGGGGGCGGTGGCTGTACCCGAAAATCCGGGCGAGAAGCACAGGTACACCTGGTACGTTGGTCCGCGAAGCGGCGGCGTATGG
>JAKAXP010000258.1 GCA_021816545.1 Bacteroidota bacterium | reverse complement strand
AACATGAATACCAAAACTGTTATTGACATGACCCCGAAGATGATCATAGCCATGGCTGAACATCCGAATATCATCGGTCTGAAGGAGTCAGGAGGCAATGTGGTCAAGATGGGGGAGGTGCTGGGTGCCGTCAAACCCGGTTTCCAGGTCCTTGCCGGCGGGGCAGGCTTCCTGCTGCCTGCACTCTCCACAGGTGCCGTCGGTGGCATACTGGCCAGTGCAAACATTGCACCCGGACACTGTATTGACATTTTCAGAGCTTTCGCCGCAGGCGATATGACACGGGCAAGAGAGATGCAGCACAGCATAATCCCTCTGAACAGCGCAGTTACAGCCCGGTGGGGCGTGCCGGCACTGAAGGTCGCAATGGATCACCTGGGCCTTTACGGAGGACATGTAAGGAGACCGCTGCTGCCGCTGCCGGAGCCGCTGAAAAAGCAGCTTTTGGAGCTGATGGAAGGTGATAAAATAAATCTTTACAGGGAAAAATAAAATGAAAGGGAGAAAACTGTTGATGATACCCGGCCCGATAGAGTTTGAGCCGGAAGTGATGATGGCTGTCGGGGCACCCACAACCAGCCATGTGGCGCCCGACTTTATTGAGTCGTTCGGCCATGCGCTGGAGATGATGAGGGAAGTGTGGCTTGCTCCGTCAGGGCAGCCTTTCATCATGGCAGGCAGCGGTACCCTTGCGATGGACCTGGCAGGGGCAAACCTTACTGAGCCGGGTGACAGGGCGCTGGTGATTTCAACCGGTTATTTCGGCGACAGGTATGCCGAACTGCTGAGACGCTACGGGGCTGAAGTAACAGTGCTGCAGGCACCGGTGGGAGAGACCGTCACTCCAGCCGCTGTCGAGGCTGAGCTTAAACTGGCCAGGTACAAGCTGATGACTTTCACCCATGTTGACACCTCCACAGCTGTCAGGGTTGACCCGGAACCGCTGGGAGAGCTGGGAGAGAAGTATGGCGTAATCACGGTGCTTGACGGTGTCTGTTCAGTTGCAGGCGAGGTCATAAGACAGGATGCGTGGAAGATAGACGTGGTGCTGACAGCTTCACAGAAGGCGGTGGGGGTACCTCCCGGCCTTGCCCTGCTTGTTGCCTCGCCGAAGGCAATGGATGCATGGAAGAACAGGAAGACGCCGGTGGGCAGCTACTACAGCGACTGGACTCACTGGTTGCCGGTGATGAAGGCATACGAGGAGAGGCGCCCGGCTTATTTCGGTACCCCGGCAGTGAACCTGGTCTCGGGCCTCGAGGTGAGCCTTAAGCTTATACTGAAGGAGGGGATGGAGGCACGGTTCAGGAGACACATCGAAAGAGGTGCCGCGTTCCGCGAAGCGATGAGGGACCTTGGCCTGAGGATGATACCAGTGAGTGAAGAGGTATGCGCAAACACGCTCTCTGCACCTTATTATCCGGAAGGAGTGAAGGGGAGCGATTTCATGAAGGCGATTGCTTCGTCTGATGTTATCCTTGCCGGCGGGCTGCTTCCGGGAATTAAGGATACATATTTCCGTGTGGGTCATATGGGGTCTGTCACTGAAGGGGATATACTTGCAACGGTTGCTGCCGTCAGAGGTGCCCTTTCTGCCTGCGGGTACAGCAGGAAGTGACAGTCGTCGGCGGGTCGGCAGTACTTTTTCTGCACTAGTGAACAAAGCCCTTAAAGCGGAAATTGATGTAAATTTGATTTGTCAAACAGAATAAACCTATCAGTAAAATGTCACTCACAGAAAAAATTGCAAAGGACCTGATGGCAGCCATGAAGGCTCAGGACAAGGGAGTACTTGAGGCCCTGAGGGCGGCAAAGACCGCCTTTATACTTGCCAGGTCGGAGAGAGGAGTGGATGCGGTGCTCACACAGGAAGAAGAGGAAAAGATTATCCGCAAGCTGGTGAAGCAGAGGAAGGAGTCAGCAGCAATCTACAGGGAGCAGAAAAGGCCTGATCTGTATGAGAAGGAGGAAAACGAAGCCGTTGTACTTGAAAGATACCTCCCGGCCGCCATGACCGAGCAGGAGCTTGAGGCAGCACTGAAGGCAATTATCAGCAGTGTGGGAGCAAAAGGCCCGTCAGACATGGGCCGGGTGATGGGTGTTGCCACGAAGGAGCTTGCAGGCAGGGCTGAAGGCCGCGAGATATCAGCAAAAGTGAAGCAGCTTCTGGGTTGAACAGGGCCGGGGCAGTCATGATCCGGGGGCATTATTCCTTTGGTCTGCCTCGAGCATCCTGAGTATTCGCCGGCGCCTGGCAACCAGGTCAGTCAGTTCCTTGAGCATGTCGGGATTAACCCGCCTTGCCATCGGGATCACATATTTTTCGGTCTGGTCAAGATAATCTGAGATCTTCTGCTCTGACTGCGTGTCACGGTGTAGATCGGTGAGATTGCTTATGCGGTCGGCACACTTCAGCAGATGGGCATTGAATGATCCATTTTCAAGGAGTCGTTCAAGATACTGCTGTTTGGTCTCTCCCTTCCTCCTGGTTACTTCAAGTACAAGTTCAACAACGGCTGAACCGTCACTGTCAATCCACCTGATCTCGTCCATCTGCGTTTCAGGCAGGTCTTCAAACAGGTCATGCAGCAGCGAGGCCTTAAGCAACACGCTGTTTGTAAAGAACTTGTAGTCAAGCAGAATTCCCAGGGTAGAAAAGCTGTGCCTGAACTGGTTTCCCCCGACATCCCTCTGCACGCTGATCAGGGCAGTGGCCTTCAGGATATAAGGGGCCAGAACAAGATTCTTAAGTGTCTCCAGGGCAGTCATGATCACGAGTCTGAAAGCTTAAAATTAACTATTACCCAAAACGGTTCAGGTTATGACATCATACTAATTATAAACAGCCTGTTCACAATATTAACACCCATGAACCAGAGATTGTTAACGTTAAATGGGTGACAGCGGTGAACATTATCCCCTATATTTGCATTTCTGATTGGGAAGGAGTGAAAGATGTCAGATAAAGCATCCAGGCCGGCGGGATCGGGATTGAAGGAAATGGCAAGGCTATACAGGTTTCTGAGGCCTTACAGGGGAAGATTTGCTCTTGGCCTTGTGTTCCTTCTGCTTTCCACCGCAGCCAGCCTGATGTTCCCCCGGCTGCTTGGCCAGATGGTTGACCAGGCAAACAGTGGCGGGGTGATAAAGGAGATCAGCCGTACAGGCCTTTTGCTGCTAACAATCCTTGTTGCGCAGTCGCTTTTCGCCTATACCCGGACACGACTATTCGTGGTGGTGACCGAGAAGACACTGGCTTCGATAAGGCAGCATATCTACAACCATCTCATCAAGCTCCCCATGTCATTCTTCTCCTCCCGGAGGGTGGGGGAGCTCAACAGCAGGATCTCCTCAGATATTTCGCTGCTGCAGGACAGCCTCACGAATACGCTGGCTGATCTTCTCTCACAATTGCTGGTGATCACGGGTGGCATCACCCTCATGATGATCAGTTCTTTCAGGCTGACACTGTTTACGCTGGCAATAATACCGGCAATTTCACTTATGGCGTTTTATTCAGGCAGGGCAATAAGGCGATATTCAAAGAAAGCCCAGGCATTTGTGGCTGAATCAAACACAATAGTTGAGGAGACCCTCCAGGGAATACAGAATGTGAAGGCCTTTACAAACGAGTCG
>JAKAXP010000257.1 GCA_021816545.1 Bacteroidota bacterium | reverse complement strand
TTCCGATCTAAACCGCCTGTTCCACAGCCCAGACGAATGCCCTTATGCCCACCTCTTTGTTGATTGCATCAATGCGCTGCACCGCCTCCAGCAGCGGGGCAACCTTCTCGTCGTCAACAAATGTAAGGGTCACGCCGTTGATCTCGGGCCAGGTGTGGGTGCCAAGGTGAGGCACTCCGGTGAATGACCCGACACCTTCAACATTGTCCCACTGGGTATAGCCCCTGATGCCGAAGTGCTCCAGGGTGTACTCAACCTTCTCCGTCAGGGCAAGGTTATATATTATCATTACTGCTTTCATGCCTTTCCGTTTTCGTGGTTTTCCTTGATTTCATCGAGGAACTTCATGTCCCTGAACGCCACTTTGTGTCTCTTGTCCCTCTCGCCGTGGCGTGCTATAAGTACATAACCGACTGGTACCAGCACCATGGTGACTATTGTGGAGAATACCAGGCCGCCTATGACTGCGATACCCATGGGCTGCCACAGCTCGGAGCCCTCACCCGGGTTGATCGCCAGCGGAAGCATTGCCAGGATTGTTGTCATTGAGGTCATAAGCACAGGCCTGAGCCTGGAACGGCCCGAAACAAGCACTGCCTCGTAGAGCTCCACCCCTCGGTCACGCGTCAGGTTGATGAAGTCTACCAGCACAATTGCATTCTTGACAACGATACCGATCAGCATTATTGCTCCGATGGCAGCGATGAGGCTGAGGGTTGTACCGGTAAGGAAGAGGGCAATTGCCACACCTGAGAAGGCAAATGGTATCGAGAGCATGATTATCACCGGCATCTTCAGTGATTCAAACTGTGATGCCATGACCAGGTAGACGAGGACAAGCGAGATGACCATCAGGAGCCCGATATCCATGAATGATTCAGACATGTCCTGGAATGCACCGGATATCTCAACCATGACACCGGAGGGTATCTCGATGCTGTCAAGCTCCTTCTGGATGTCTGCAACAATCAGGTTAAGAGCCCTCTTGTAAGGTGTAACCGAAACGGTGACAACGCGTTCCTTACGCTTTCTTTCGATGTTTGGCGGCGACCAGTACTCCTTGACCGTGGCAATCTCGCCAAGTCTTATTACCTGTCCGGTAGGCAGTGCCACGCCCATGTTCTCCAGCTCGGTGATAGAGTTGCGTGCCGACTCCTTGTATCTTACAATTACGTCATATTCATCGCCGAACTGGCGCAGGCGTGTGGCTGTCAGACCGTCAACACGGTTACGGACAGCAGCAGAGACCTGTGCGGTTGTGAGACCATACCTCAGGAGCTTGTCCTGGTCAAGGATGATCTGGAGCTCCGGTTTCGACTTGTCACGACTGATATCCACGTTTGTGGCACCCGGGATCTTCTTGACTTTTTCTGCAAGCTGCTCTGCAATCCTGTTGGTCTCGGTGATGTCATAACCGTAAATTTCAACATCAATGGTGTTACCACCACCCATGGCACCCATTCCGCTTGCCTGCGAAAGAACCGAGAAATTGATTACCTCCGGCATCGGGGCAATTATCTGTCTTATTTCTTCGGCTACATCCTCTGAGGACCTTGTTCTGTCTGCCACATCAACCAGGGCGAAGGTGAAGGTGACGACATGAGTCCCGCTCTGGCCGAACAGTGAGGTAAATCCTCCGCTGTCATCTGTGCCGGCAGACATCGAAGAAAGTTTAACCTCCGGAATCTGTTTCCTGACAATAGAGTCAATCCGGTCTGCAATCTTTTCAGTTTCAGTAACCCTTGTTCCGGTCTGAAGCTCAACCGTTGCGGTTACCCTCGACTCGTCAGCTGAAGGCATGAACTCAGTGCCGATGAATTTGAAGAGCGCCATTGAGCCGATGAAGACTACCAGGGCTCCTGCTATTACGAATTTCTTGTGGTGCAGCACCCAGGAAAGGGTATTCACGTAGAAATTGTCAAGCCACTCGAGAAACTTGTGTATTGAACCGTCCCATGTCCAGAAAGGAGCATCCTTCTTTACCGGTCTCAGTCTTAACAGCATTGCACTGAGTGTGGGAGTGAGGGTGATGGCTGCAAGTGTCGACATTATGATGGTGATTGATACAATCCATCCCAGCTGTGAGAAAAGCACTCCTGTAAGACCCTTTACGAATGTCAGAGGAAGGAATACAGCGACAACTGTCAGGGTGGTGACAATAACTGCAAGCCATACCTCGTTGGTGGCGTAGATTGCAGCTTCGCGCGGACGGCTGCCCCTCTCTATATGTTTTGTGATGTTCTCCAGCACCACTATCGCATCGTCAACCACCATACCAATTGCTATTGACAGGGACGAAAGCGAAATGATGTTAATGGAGCTTCCGGTCAGGAAGATATAGACAAAGGCAACCAGTAGTGAAATAGGTATTGTCAGTATAATGATAAGTGTCGCTCTCCATCTGCCCAGGAAGAAAAGAACCACCAGGATCACGAACAGAGCAGCGTACATCAGCGTCTCGGTCAGGTTGTTGATGGAGCCCTGAATAAACTCCGAGGTGTCCATGATCTTTGAAATGCGGATATCAGGAGGCAGATCCTTCTTGAGTTTGTTGATCTCCTTGTCCACCTCACGGCAAATCTGCACCGAGTTGGCGCCTGACATTTTCTGCACGAAAAGGGTCATCCCCTGTTTGCCGTCAATCTTGGCAACAAGTTTCGTCTCACGGATAGTGTCATTGACAGTGGCGACGTCCCTCAGGTACACGTTTGTACCGTTATAGTTTCCGACGATTACGTTGGCAATCAGGTCACTCTCGGCAAACTCACCCTGTATCCTGATGGGGTAATCGGTCTTGCCCATTTCAAGATAACCGGCAGGCATGTTCAGGTTCTCTGCCCTGAGTACATTTCCGATCTGCTCAATTGTCAGGTTATAGGCTTCCATTCGCCTCGGGTCAACCTCAACATAGATCTCCCTGCCGGGAACACCTGAGAGGCCTACGTTACCGACGCCGTCAATACGGTTCAGCGGGTTGACTATCTTTTCGTCGAGGATCTTTTCAAGGCCCTTGTAGCTCTCTTCTGCAGTGATGGCGTAGAAAATAATCGGCATCATGCTCGAGTTGAACTTGAAGATCGTCGGATCCTCGGCGTCTTCAGGAAGGAAGTTCTGTATGAAGGAGAGAGAGCTCCTTACATCGTTGGAGGCTTCATCAAGGTTGGTTTCATATTCGAATTCCATGAAAATAACCGAGACGTTGTCACTCGATCTTGATGTCATCTCCTTCAGTCCGGAGACCGAGTTAAGGGCGTCCTCAAGGGGACGGGTAATATTGGTTTCAATATCCGCAGCGCTGGCTCCCGGGTAACTCGTATAAACCGAGAGGAAGGGGAGCTCGATCTCAGGGTAGAGGTCGATTGGCAGCTGCGTAAGGGAATAAAGCCCCATGACCATCGTGATCACGAAGATCAGAATAGTGGTTACGGGCTTCTTTACTGCACTGGCATATATACTCATAATGTTTGATTGTCAGTATTTTACGATTATTCTGAAATCTCAACCTTCTGTCCGTTGTTGAGACGTGCCTGGCCCTCGGTGACAAGACTGTCGCCCTCCCTGAGTTCACCTCCTGCGATCTCAAAGCGGTCATCAAACCTCTGGCCAAGGGTCACAGGTTTGCGTACTGCGATACCGTTCTCCA
>JAKAXP010000256.1 GCA_021816545.1 Bacteroidota bacterium | reverse complement strand
TCACATGAAAAAAGCATTTCTCCTTCTTGCGCTGATTGCTGCGACAACCTGTGCATTCAGCCAGCCTGATGCACCATCAGTGGCATTTGTGGCTTACTGGTCAAAAGGCGACTCCTTCGACTTCAGAGTACGCAAGGCCATCATGGAATGGGACGATGACTCCCTCACAAAGAATGACATAACGGAGTATTTCGCCAATTTCAGCATAGCTGATTCAAGTAACACTTCTTACACTGTTGTCTGGACCTGTCCGAACGAATTGCTCAGCAACTGGGATTTATCGAGGGATATGCTTTATGAACTTTCGAAGTACAGGCAAAGCAAGGTTGTCTATACCACCACACCGCTTGGCAGGTACATCGGAATAAAAAACTGGGAGGAGCAGGCGGAAATCATACGCACGATGACCGATGACATTTTAAACCTGCTAGCAAAAGATCCCGATACGGATTTTGAAGGGATGATCCAGGTGGCACAGTCTTACCTGGAGGAGTATGGCACAAAGGAGGGAATTGAAGAGATGGTACCGACGGAACTGAGCCATATTCATTTCCCATACGGGACCGTAATTCCGGTGAATGACACAATAAGGTTCGAGGAAAAGTCTGAGTTTATGGTCGGCGGCAATCCGATCAGGGTTGACGTGAAACTCTGGTTAGAAGATGCAGACTCTGAAAAGAATCGAAGTGTACTCATCAGGGAGTCAAAGCTTAACCCTGATGATTCCAAAGCATCCCTCAGGGAACTATATACTGAGCTGGGAGTTAAATCGGCAGATATACCAAAAGCAGTGTCTGAGTCTGTCTTTTCAATAAATACATTGATACGATATGATTTCCTTCCCAGTCCGGGAGTGCCTGCAGAGATTAATTACAGCAAGATTGTCCGGATTGACCTCCGCAATGAGAGAAGCCGCAGGGAAGAATCACTCACTGTTGAGCTTCTTTAATGCAATACCTCTGATCGGCACACACTGTGTCCTGATTTGAGATAAAACCTGCCCTGATGAAATGCAGGTTCCCTGTGCGGAATAGCTGAAATTTTTATTTTTGTATATTCAATCGTCTGTGTCATGAAATCCAGGTTACTGTTACTTTCCATGGTCTGCCTGCTTCCGGCAACGCAGGTATTTGCACAAATTGAACAAGAGATCAGGTCATATGTAGACAGCACTGAACTGCTTGTCAGCAACGGGAAAAAGATGCTTGAAGCAAAGCTCAATGAGGGTGACCTGCAAAAGTCAGCCGAGATCTTTGATTACCTTTCCGCCTTTACGGCAGAAAAGCCTCTGGCAGCGTTCAACTACACCGAGGAGATCTACCTCAACGCCATCCTGGGAAGATGGGAGCGGCTCACAGAGATGCTGGCAGGTTACAGTCAGCTTATCACCCGCAGAAGTTATTACGGTACCGGCCAGGTTGCCTATTCAGCACGGCAGCTGATGGTTGACCGTGAGGCATCACTCAGGCAGGACTACATGAATTCAGGGCTTGACGGGGAGAGCCTGTCTGTGCTTGATCTCCTGTTTCATATAGTCACAGTGGGTGCTGACAACAAGGAGTACACCACCATGCTTGATGAATTCAAAAAGAATTACCCCTCTGGCAGGTACAGTGAAATGGTTAAGAATTACCTGCCGGGAAGGTGGGTCAGAGCTGCAGGAAGCTTTTCAATGGGGCCGGGAACGATCTTCTCAACCGGGAGGCTCAGCGAAACCTTCAGGTCCGGCATTGCCGGCAATATGTCACTCGACATCCTTGCCGGGCGTGTTTTCGCCTCCCTCTACTTCCAGGGGGGAGCCATGAAGATCATTAAGCCATTTGATGTCACTGACGGCTCACAGATCATCACATTCGGCCAGGATGACAAATTCAGCTACATCGACGGTGGTCTGAAAGCCGGGATACTGGCTGTCAGAAGCAACAGGGTGAACGTTGCACCCTATATGGCTATAGGAGGAGCATCACTGATCAGTAACCTTTATGACACCGGCAATGATGATAATGAGTTCAAGGCGGTCAGCACCTTCTTTTACGGTCCCGGTCTGCATGCCGAGGTGAAGATCAAAGAGTTCGACTACCCAACTCCTTATGAAGTCAGCAGGGCCTACTTCAGCATAAAGCTCGAGGCCGGATATAACGTGATGGCAAAAGTGAAAGACGACTATTTCAAGGGCAACATACCGTATGTATCCCTTGCGGCAGTATTCGGAATGGGCCAGTTCTGACCTCCCTGAATGGAAATGGTATCTTCAGTTTTTTCATCGCGCACCGCACCGGCTGTGACACCATAATGACAATGTCTCCGAACCTGCTTTCCCGGCAGGGTTGCTCCGAAACACGAATACTCCTATATTTGCGATATACAAACTACTGTCTGACTATATCGCATGAAAAAAGCATTCCTCCTTTCTGTCATGATGGCCCTGACTGCAGGTGCATTCTGCCAGGACGATACCACCTCAGTTTCCTATGTTGCCTACTGGTCTGTCGGCGACTCCTACGACTTCACTGTGCGTAAGACCAGCAAGCAGTGGACGGGTGACTCCCTTACAAAGGACGAAATCTCAGAGTATACTGCCAACTTCGAGGTGGTTGATTCAACTGATACTTCCTACACCGTAGTATGGACATATTCCAATGAGCTGATCAACACATGGGATATCCCGGAGGAGATGATGAACGAGCTAGCAAAGTATGAACTGAACGAGGTAGTTTACACTACAACCGAACTGGGTGAGTTCATCGGAATAGAAAACTGGGAGGAGCTTTCTGAAATGATGCGCTCAATGTTCAATGATGTTTTCCGGATCATGGCTAAGGGTTCCGAATCAGATTTTGACAATCTGATGGAGGCAGCCCGCCCTTTTCTTGAAATGTACAGCTCGAAGGAAGGAATCGAGCAAATGGTACTGCCTGAGCTGAAACTGTTTCATTTCCCCTTCGGGGCGATGATCCCTGTGGGTGATACTGTCAGGTACGAGGACCAGTTCCCCAACCTCCTGGGAGGAGACCCCATCAGGGCTGATGCCAGGATATGGTTCGAGGAGGTCGACTTCGATGACGAACGAAGTGTCCTCGTTCAGGAATCCAGGCTGAACCGTGAGGACACTATGACATTCCTCAGGGAAATCCTTTCACGGATGGGAGCCGCAGGCGAAGATATGAACAGGGTGCTGCAGGAAGCTGCATATACAATAGATACTTTCAACACGTACGACTTTTACTACTATCCCGGCGTACCGGTTAAGATTGACTTCAACCGGCATATCCGGATAGATATCGGGGAGGAGAAGACCCGGAGAGATGATACAATCACAATCGAGCTTCTCTGAAGCAACCACTCCCCCCCGGAATCGCGGAATACATGAACCAATAATGGCCATGGGACCCCGGCAGAGCGCAATACTGGTACTGTTGACCGGCATCATGCTGGTGACGGCATCATGCTCCCGGCGTGCGCATCCGGCTGCATCGGGAACAACAGGACCTGGATCAGGCAGCGCAGGTCTCCTCCTTGAGACTCCGGGAATAACCCTTCGCCTGTCAGGCGTAACAGTCAGTCCTTCAGAAAAGAAACGCCTTGAGGAGTTTATGGCAGCCGGGCTTGAAAACCCGGCAGGCAAGCCCGGTACCGATCGGGAAA
>JAKAXP010000255.1 GCA_021816545.1 Bacteroidota bacterium | reverse complement strand
CTCAGGAGATGAGTTTCTCTGCTTCTTCAGTATCAGCGGTTATGGAGAGAACAGTGTCAAGCTGCGAGATTGTTATCAGCCTCTCAACAGCCTCATTCAGCCCGCACAGCACAAAAGTACCTCCCGCATTCTTGCAGAGCCTGTTTGCCACAAGGATGGCACTCAAGCCTGATGAATCGCAGTACTGGCACTTCTTAAGATCAAGAATTATGTTCCTCTCTCCCTTTCCGGAGATAAGCACCAGCTCTGATTTCAGGGAAGGGGCTATGTGAGTATCAAGCTTCTCAGTCTCAATGCTTATAACCGTGCACTGTTTCCTGTTGTCAATATTGAAGTCCATATCCGTTAGTTTTGGAAACTAAAAGTAAAGTTATTTTTTCTTTTTACCTAGACTTTTAGCTTCTTTTTCTTCCATCTCATCCTTGAGGGCCTGAAGCTCAGTGATGTCACCGAGAGTGGTTTTCTCAAGGCTTGCCTTTATCTTACGGGCAGCCTTCTTTGTGTTGTCAGCTTCGGAACGCCTTGATGCTGTTTCGGATCCTTTTCTCTCATCCTCGAATACACGGCTGTGTGAAACGATGATCTTCTTGGCTCCCTTGTTGAATTCAATGACCTTGAAGTTAAGCTTATCCTCAACAGCTGCCTGTGTTCCGTCTTCCTTCACAAGATGCTTCGGGGTTGCGAAACCTTCCACACCGTAAGGCAGGGCAATGATGGCACCCTTGTCAAAGACCTCTATGACAGTACCTTCATGGATAGAATCAACAGTGAAGAGATCTTCAAAAACATCCCACGGGTTCTCCTCAAGCTGCTTGTGGCCGAGGCTCAGTCTCCTGTTTTCCTTGTCTATCTCAAGGACAACTACGTCAATCTCTGCATCGATCGAGGTGAACTCGGCCGGATGCTTGATCTTCTTTGTCCATGACAGGTCAGAAATGTGGATCAGGCCGTCAACACCCTCTTCGATCTCAACAAATACACCGAAGTTTGTGAAGTTGCGGACACGTGCCTTATGGCGTGAGTTGATGCTGTATTTCTGTTCGATGTTCTCCCATGGATCTGGCTTGAGCTGCTTGATGCCGAGCGACATCTTGCGCTCTTCACGGTCAAGTGTCAGGATCACTGCCTCAACCTCGTCGCCTACCTTCATGAACTCCTGTGCGCTGCGAAGGTGCTGTGACCACGACATCTCTGACACATGGATAAGCCCTTCAACACCGGCGGCTATCTCTACAAAGGCGCCGTAATCAGCCATGACTACAACCTTACCCTTGACCTTGTCTCCTACCTTCAGCCCTTCGCTGAGCGAATCCCACGGATGGGGTGTGAGCTGCTTGAGACCAAGTGCAATCCTCTTCTTCTCATCATCGAAGTCAAGGATAACAACATTGAGCTTCTGGTCAAGCTGAACGATCTCCTCGGGATGGTTGACCCTGCCCCATGAGAGATCTGTAATATGAATAAGGCCGTCAACGCCGCCGAGGTCAATGAATACACCGTATGAGGTGATGTTCTTGACAGTACCTTCGAGTACCTGTCCCTTTTCGAGCCTGGAGATGATCTCCTTCTTCTGCTGCTCGAGCTCGGCTTCGATGAGTGCCTTGTGCGATACAACCACGTTCTTGAACTCCTGGTTGATCTTCACAACGCGGAATTCCATTGTCTTGCCTACATATACGTCATAGTCACGTATAGGCTTGACATCAATCTGAGATCCCGGAAGGAATGACTCGATGCCGAAGACGTCAACGATCATACCGCCCTTGGTGCGGCACTTGATGTAACCGGTGATGATCTCATTGTTTTCAAGAGCCGAGTTGACACGGTCCCATGAATTGTATGCCCTTGCCTTCTTGTGCGAAAGAACCAGCTGACCCTTCTTGTCTTCCTGGCTCTCAACATAGACCTCTACCTTGTCACCAATCTTAAGCTCGGGATTGTAGCGGAATTCGTTAAGGCTCACCACACCCTCGGACTTCTGCCCGATGTTGATAACCACTTCACGGTTATTCATTGAAATGACTGTACCATCTACAACCTCGTCAACTGCGACGGTTGAAAGGGTCTCTTCATAAAGCTTCTCCTGGTCAGCACGGCTCTTCTTTGATGAGAAACCGTCTGTCTCAAATGTGTCCCAGTCAAACTCTTCAGGTGTTGCTGCTGCTGCCGCTGCTGCTGCATGAGCTTCAGCCTTCACCTTTTTTTCTTTCTTTTCCTTCAGTATCGGCTGTTCCTCAGCAACCATTTCACCTGCCGATTCAACCACAACTTCTTTTGATTTTACTGCTTCCGCCCCGGTCTCATTCACGTTAACCTCTTCATTGGTAACGCCGCCGGCATTTTCATTAATTTCACTCATTTTAAATAAATTAATTGAAATTTAATAAGTTAGACATTATGTTGTTTAAAACAGGTTGCAAAGATAATTATTTTTTTGATCCGAAGATGAACAATAAACAGATTTTCAGGATATAAGAATTAATAGCGGCAGCTGTCGGGCGGTCACTGTTCAGATCGCCACTTTTTTCTATTTTTGTCATCTGTATAACTAAATTTTTGCTGATGAAAGGCATTATTCTTGCCGGAGGGTCCGGCACAAGGCTTCATCCGATAACTGAAGCCATCTCAAAACAGCTGCTTCCCGTCTATGACAAGCCCATGATCTATTACCCGCTTTCGGCACTGATGCTTGCCGGTATCCGCGATGTGCTCATCATATCCACGCCGCGCGACCTGCCAAGTTTCAGGGCACTTCTGGGAGACGGCACGAGACTGGGAATGACATTCACCTACCGTGAGCAGCCCTCGCCTGACGGACTGGCACAGGCATTTATAATTGGCGAGGATTTCATCGGTGATGACAATGTTTGCATGATACTGGGTGACAATATCTTCTACGGACAGGGTTTCGGAGGCATCCTGAAACAGGCAGCCTCACTTAAGGAGGGAGCCGTTGTATTCGGCTATGCCGTCAATGACCCGGAGCGTTACGGGGTTGTTGAGTTTGATGCCGCCATGAAGGCTGTAAGTATTGAGGAAAAACCACAGAAACCAAAATCAAACTATGCAGTAACAGGCCTGTATTTTTATGATAACACGGTTGCCGCCCGCGCCCGCAGCCTTAAACCTTCACCCCGCGGCGAACTGGAGATTACTGATCTCAACCGGCTTTACCTGGAAGAAGGCAAACTGGATGTGAAACTTCTCGGTCGCGGAATGGCATGGCTTGACACAGGAACCTTCGACAGCCTCCTGCAGGCTTCCAACTTCATTGCCACCCTTGAACAGAGACAGGGTCTCAGCGCATCATGTATCGAGGAGATAGCCTACAAGAGCGGTTTTATTAACAGGGAGCAACTCCTTGAGCTTGCCCGGCCACTGGCAAAGAGCCAGTACGGCCAATACCTCCTTAAAGTGGCAAACGAACAGGCCTGACCATGAAAGTGCACAAGACAGAATTCCCGGGCCTGCTCATTATCGAACCTGATGTATTCTATGATAACCGGGGTTATTTCTTTGAAAGCTATAACAAATTGAGATACACCAATAACGAAGTTGTTTATGAACCGGTGCAGGACAACGAGTCAAGCTCCTCAAGAGGTGTTATCCGCGGTCTTCACTACCAGGAGGAGCCGTTCGCCCAGGCAAAACTTAT
>JAKAXP010000016.1 GCA_021816545.1 Bacteroidota bacterium | reverse complement strand
TTACCCAAGTTTAAAATTAATAATTAATTCCACGAAACCATGAAGACAAAAGCGATCCGTTTCACAGCTTTCGGCAATGCCGCGATCGTCCAGGTCAGCAGCCAGCCTCTCTCGTCATTCTCCTTCCTGCCTGCCGGACCGGCAATAAGGAGCGGCGGCCTCATCATCTCCGAGCTGACCGCTTCGGGCTCCGTAGGCCAGCTTACCGCGCTTAACAAGACAGCCGGCTATCTCCTCCTTACCGATGCCGATGTCCTCACCGGCGCAAAACAGAACAGGGTGGTCAACCGGTCGGTGCTGCTGGCGCCGTCGTCAAAGACAGTCATAGAGGTCTCATGCGTGGAACGGCTCCGCTGGGACTACCGGTCATCATCGTTCAGCACCCCCGGATCGGTGGCCGATCCTGACCTGCGGAGCAGGAAAGCCGGCACTTTCTCACGCATGAAGCCTGAGCTTGAACCCGGCTTCCGCAATACACAGGGTGAGGTATGGGATCATGTCAGTGAGAACCTGGCGTGCGAGGGGGTACATAGCAGGACGGAAAGCTATGAGGAACTGCTGCAGTTCAGGATGCAGAAGACAGACCGGATTTTCCCCGAATGCAGTCCCTCTGAAGGGTGCAACGGACTGGCCGTTATCCTCGACGGAAAGGTTATCTCGGCCGACATATTCGGAAATGAGGAATCCTACAAATACTATTTCCCGATGCTTCGCGATGCCGCTTTCACCCTTTCGCGCCACGGCGCTAAGAAAGAGGAGATCGAAATGCATGAAGCTTACTTCAGGGCTCTGGAGGCGATTGATGAGTTCAGTGATGCCGGCCGACATCCGGAGGAGGTACATCCCGGGGCAGGCACACTCAGCATGGTTGAGACGGAACGGCTTTTGGGTTTCAGCCTGGTGCACGGGGAAGAGATGATACACAATGCTCTCTTCGCAAGGCACGATCCGGCAACCAGATTATTTGCCGAATAGGCTGCAGTTGACGGTCCGGGCCTTCATCACCCTCACGGAGAATGTGGCCCGGCCCTGTGTACCATAGCGGAGAATAAGGTCCGGACCTGATGCACTTTCGTGGAGTATCAGGCCGGGCCTTTGTTAAGATATTTGCATTATCTTATCAGATGTGCAATGATATGTAAAGAAAACATGCTTTTCTTTCAGGTTTGAAGATCCCTATACTGTCCATGCCGGTAATCATCCTCCGCCAAAAGAAAAGTGTTGCTGAACGATCTGCCACCTCCCGTCTCTTTTCTCCATCACCCCGGTCCAGCGGGTATCTTCCCAATTGGCGGGCTCTCCTTTCCATTCGTTAATGTCATCAAGTATGCAGAACCACCATGCGACAGTGCCTGATTCCGAGATATTTATCCTGAGATCCCTGATTACATACCTGACTGCCTGAAAATCAGGACTCATCCAGAATGCCTCCGCCTTCCTGAATTCGTCAATACCGCTGACAACCTTACCTTCAGGGTGCACCTCAAGAAAAGAGGTATCATTTGCAATCACGCTGTACAGCAGGCTGAGGTCCTTCGTTTTGGCCCAGCCGATGCTGCTGTTTATCGTCTGCTCAATGAGGAGCCTGTCCTGTTCAGTACCGGAGACGGGTCCTGATTTTCCGCAGGCAGACAACAATACTGCAACTATTCCTGGCATAACCAGGAGAGAAACTGACTTAAGGCTTTTAATTGTGTGCATCTCAGGATATTCTGAATTTGACCTTAGTGATGAATTCCTATTAAGAAAGAGTTTTGGCAAACAAGTGGGCGCCGCTGTGATTATGACCCTTAAAGCCACCCTCCACCCTTATAAATCAGTAATTTAATTGCTGTTTTAACAATCAAAGTTACGGGAAGGAGAACCCAAAGTCAACTTTTTTGTTACCTTGTTATAATGAAAGCATACTACTCAAAAGCGTATGGCAATTCAGAAGCTTCTGTCTTCGGCGAACTGCCAGACCCCGTTGCCGGCCCGGGACAGGTACTGGTGGAGATAAAAGCTGTATCAATCAATCCGGTCGACTGGAAGATAAGACGTGGTGATGCGAGGGTGGTAACCGGTTTCCGGTTCCCGCGGATCTTCGGTGCCGATTTCGCAGGCATCGTCAGGGAGACCGGTCCGGGAGTGACGGCATTCACAAAGGGACAGAGGGTGTACGGCTCGAAGTCGATTCTCCTTGACCGTGGCGGAGCGCTGGCTGAGCTGCGGGTAGTTGAGGAAAACAAGCTCAGGCTCATACCCGAAGGCATGTCGTTCAATGAGGCAGCATCACTGCCGATTGCGGCCCTGACAGCCCTCAACGGACTGAGAAAATGTGGCCTGGGGAGAGATACCGAGGTACATGACAGCAGCGGAAATCCGGGACCTGCCAGTAGCGGGAAACAGGGATCCGACAGCAGCAGGAAGGAAATCCTCATCAACGGCGGCACCGGGGGAGTGGGTCATTTTGCGGTTCAGATAGCCAGGGCGCGCGGAGCCATGGTAACTGTCACCTGCAGCCGTGCAAACGCAAACCTGGCACTCAACCTCGGGGCTGATATGACAATTGACCACAGCACCGGTGAGCTCTGGTCATCAGGAAGGAAGTTTGATGCAATCTTCGATGCACACGGCCATATGAAGGCCTGGAGGGTTCACAAGCTGCTGAAGCCCGGTGGCGCCTATGCCTCCACCCTCTTCATCCCGCCGCCATACCTGGCTATAGCTGTGACGCGATTACTGCACGGCAAAAAGCTGATGTCCGCCAACATGAGGTCACTTGATGAGGACTGGCAGGAGCTTGAAAGACTCTTTTCCGAAGGTAGTCTCAGGCCGGTCATTGAAAACACTTTCCCGCTGGAGCGAGCCTCTGAGGCATTTGATCTTGCAATGCGCGGGGGCTTCCGCGGCAAAATAATCATCATCATCTGAGATTCCGATTATCGGTACATCAGCCGGAGGTGCAGGTCAATGAAAACCTGCCTCATTTCATTTAGTAATTATTGTATTCGGATCCACAATCTGATACAATTTTAGAAAAAATTGCGACTCCATATAATTTGGAAAACATTAAGTCGTTATTATAACTACTAAACAGATACTTACACCAGACAGAACTTACCAGTACATAATTGACTGAATTTTCTAGGACCTGCTTAGTAATAAAACTAAATACTAACAATTACTAAATCTATGAACTATGGCCATAATTGACCTTGTCAGTTGGGCTCCGGACAGAGGCAAAACAGTTTATGCCCATAAATTTGTGCCGGCGAACCACTCATCCAGCGAGGCTACCAATCTCAGCACCTACACCCAACTAATTGTCCAGGAATCACAGGAGGCAATCTTGTTCACAAAAGGACAGATTGCAGGCAAATTTGGTCCAGGGAAGCATACTCTTAACACTGAGAACCTTCCTATCCTCAGGAGTCTTTATGGAATACCATTTGGTGGTAAGAATCCGTTTACAGCCGAAGTATGGTTCGTAAACAAGCTGCAACCATACAATATCGAATGGAAAATAAACCGGATGGATATTCATGATCCGGATTATAACACCGGCATACCTCTAATTGCCAGTGGCCTTTATGGACTGAAGATTAAGGATGCGGAAAGGTTTCTTTTAAAAATTGTGGGGACAAAGACCGAATTCGACGAGGAAGATCTTACGGATCAATTTGAGGGGGAGTTTACCACGAAGACTAAGTCAGTTCTGATGCAGTTTATGATTAGTAATAGAATTGGGCTCAAACAGATCTCAGCCTATCTTGACAGCACATCGGAACACTTAAGGTCTGTCATGCTTCCTTTCTGGGAGAATCTGGGATTCGAGCTCATAAAATTCTATGTTACAACCATTGAAGTCGACAATACAACAGAGGTTGGTCAGAGGATCCTTGACGCTATGTCACGTCAGAGTGCTCAGGCTATCGGTGGTTACACATGGCAGCAGTCACAGGCATTCGAAATAACTAAAGGTGCCGTCGACAATATTTCCGGAGGTGGTGGTGCCGGCCTCTTAGGAGCTGTGGTAGCTACAAACCTTATGGGAGGTCTCGGAGGAGGCGGAGTCATGCAGCCTCAGTACAGCCAGCCCACCTTCAGCCCCGGTGCTCAGGGACCACAGGGCGGCCCTGGCACACAGGGACCACAGGCCGGTTTCGCCGGCCAGACACCTCAGGTAAAGGAGGTTTTTTGCTCAAATTGCGCAAAGAAATATCCAAACACTCATAAATTCTGTCCCTATTGCGGAGATGCATATAATCCATGTCCGAAATGTGGTACCGATAACGATTCCAGTGCAAAGCGTTGCATAAGTTGTGGTACACAGCTAAAATCTGACCAGGGACTATGTCCAAACTGCAATTCAGCAGTACCAGCTTCAAGTGCTTTCTGCCCTAACTGTGGTAAAGCTATGGCTGAAGATAAATGCTCCAGATGCGGCACCCAGCTTCCGCCATCAGTCAAGTTCTGCCCAAGATGCGGCCAAAAGAGATAATCTCCTAA
Organism: Bacteroidota bacterium; assembly: GCA_021816545.1. Lineage (GTDB taxonomy): Bacteria > Bacteroidota > Bacteroidia > Bacteroidales > VadinHA17 > SR-FBR-E99. The sequence continues at coordinate 13,813 of JAKAXP010000016.1, read as the reverse complement.
CAACGGAAAAATGAATACAAGCAAAATCATGAGCTACCTCCTGCTTCTGGCAGGATTAGCGTTGATAATTATCTCTTTCCTCTACTTTGGAAAGAATGCTGAACCTGATGCCCGTACACTGAATATTATCATCTCATGTATAATATTCATATTCATTACGAGTGACATTCTCTTTCCATGGATCAATCTGAAGGACAAGCCACAGAGAACCATAGGAAGTTTGGGTATCAGATGGTTGTCAATCAGTTTCTATGTCATACTCGCAGTACTGGCGATGCTGGTTATGAACGTGTTTAAAAACTTCGAGATCAAGACACAGATACTCGTTCATGTAATTCTTCTGGTTGGTCTTTTCGGCAGCCTCGTGACGGTCTTCACTGTTTCGGATAAAACTGTCGAGGTATACAATGAGGAGCAGTCGCATCGTACCAAACTGGTGCAGATGAAGAAATCAGTCAAGGACATCCAGCTTAAACTCGAAAAGCTCAGTGGCGTTCCTCAATATATAACTACATCCCTTGAGGAGCTGCAGTATGACATCAGGTCAATCTCTCCGTCCAATAATCCGGAGGCATTCGAAATTGAAGACAAGTTCCTTGACGAACTGACCGCTGTAGACGGCCTTCTCTTCAGGACAAATATAGATTATGATATGCTGAAACTCAAGATAGATGCTTGTAGCCGTACACTCAGGGACAGAAAGCAGGTTTACTCAGTTTAACATTACTAAAACATAATATTATGAAAGGAAAAATTTTCCCGGAATCGACCAATATTTTCCAGGATCAGGCGAAAATATTGTTCGACTACTATCAGTCGGCAGCTGAAAAGATTGTTCAGCAGGAAGAAAAGCTTGAAAAAGAAATCCTTAAGCTGAAAGAAGAGAACGTTCTTCTTGAGAAGGAACGCTCAAAAGCCGCGATGTTAAAATGGCTGCTGGGCATTCTCATTATCCCGTTTATCATTTTCATGCTGAAGGAGAACAAGATAAAGAAAGAGATGGAGGAATTGGGGAGCAGGATAAATGAGTTCGACAAGATGCACAGGGAGATTTTTCGCGACTATAAGGTAACCCGGATGGGTATTGCCTACGTTCCTGTGGCAGACCAGATTGAATACGAGACAAAAAGCTTCATTGTAGATTACTCCGGCGTTGTTCCGGAATCCGAAGTCAAGCTCCAGTTGTCGAGACAAAATGATCTGCTCATAGAGTCAATCACTGATCTTGAAAAACTCTCCGCGGAAGCACCCCTCGTGGAAACATCGGAAGAAGTTGAGGAGGTCGATACCGAAACCCTTTCGAAATCGATGCAGCAAGTCAATCAACACGACTATTTCGGGAAACTCGAAAGAACTCTCAGGACCATATCTTACTGCATGGATGATCTCGATGTCTCATCCGTATCACTGCCACTTGTTGCAAATGACAGCTCTTACCTTGGTTTTCTGAGGGAATATTCCACAGATGAAGTACCAACAGGGGCTCCGGTTTTCCAGGTATTTAATACCAACAAGTACCAGGGCGAAGTTGCAAAGTTCCAGTCGATTAATAAGCTAAAAGACTCCTTATCAAGGGATACGGCTCAGTTTGAAGACGTACTGAAAGGTCTTATGATGACTATGGCAAATTCAGTCCAGGCGATTTCGGCTCTTAAACTTGCCTCGACCGACAAAGTCGTTTTCGAATCAAATAAGGTTCTCTATAAAATACTGAAAGCACCGTATAACCATTACTCTCCGGTACTGGAAGCACAGGAGATTGAAAGAATAAGCAGTGAGAATTTCAATTATAGTGATTCTGTACAGGATTATGTACCGTTCAATCTGAAAGACAGCTCACGTGTGAAGTATAACCTCGTCTCAGACCTGTGGACTGCAGAAGACGGCAGTACTACCAGTTTCCCGTTTGGAATTCACCAGATTCATGAGGAGATAGTTGCACCCATAGTGCAGAATCTTATGAGGGAGACAAGTGTAGAACGCATGAATATATACAATCACATTAAGGATCAGAAAATCAGCTATCTCAATAAATGGCATCAGGACACGGAGGACTTTTATGGCAGAAACAGGGCTGAAAGTGCGGATCTCATAAACCTGATGCGCGCAAGCCTGAGGGATTATGTAGCCGCGTATAATACGCTTTCTTCGCTAAAGAAAACTGAAGAAAGCATGGAACAGTCAGATGGTTCACTTGATGCAACGGTGGTGAAGACGGGAGACAACTCTGCCGAAGTATTTGCTGCCTTCGAATTACAGTCCAAGGAATTCCAGAATGTCCAGCTTGATTTCGAAGCTTTCATGGACAGGCTAAAGGAAGATATCGATGTAAAGGCGGGCAAATTCGAGCATATTGATTACTTTGATGCGATGCTGCGCGATGGCAATGCAAAAGAAACTGCAATCGCAGGCAGCGAGGCAAACCAGCTTGAAGAGAGGAGAAAGCCACTTGTTACGGTAAACCCGTTGTTTGCAAAAGTATCGGAGATTCCTCCTGCACCAAGCGTAGAGGATGTGGTTTATGACTATGTAGCCATTAATCTTCCGGGGCTGGCAAAAAGCAGTCTCAATGATCTTGAAAGTGAGCTTTCAGAAGAGTCATCACAAAATCCAGGGGTTTCAGAACCAGAACCGCAGCTAGCAGACCTCACTGATGAGATCGCCGGTCCGGCTACGGATATGACTGCCGATAATATGACTGCAGACTCTGCCCCTGAGGCTTCCTCCACGGTAACGGGAGCGGCAGACCTTGAACTTGATGGAGAAGTCCAGGAAAATGCAGGAGAAGCTGTCGAAGGTCAAGGCATGGAACGTACTGAGGAAGAGGATAATGCTGAGTTTGAGATCGAAGATGAGGAGGACGTGGAGGATGACCTTGAGGATGAGGATGAGGATGAAGATGAAGATGAAGATGAGGACGACGAAAGTGAGCAGGGCAGATAACTATCCGAACGGAACAAGTAACAAAATGATCAATCATGGCAACATTTAACTATACTGTTGATACGACACCGATGGCGGATGAGTTGTCGAGCGTATCGAGAAATGTTAATGGCACCACAGCAGCTGTTGGTGTGATGCAAACGGCGGTAATCATTGCAGAGACCAAAGCTTCTGACCTGATTTGCAGCAATGTAAACAAAGGATTCTATTCTCTCATTAGGTCCCAGATTTCACAGAAGATGGCGAAGCTTCAGAGTGACGTTGACTCTCACCTCATGCAGCTTGTTCAGCAGAAGAAAGCTCTGTTGAGTATCAAGGACAGGATGAACCGCGATTATAACATGATCTCATCAAGGTATACCAAGCTCTTCAACGGACTCAATTCGATGCTCCGCAGCAGGATTTTTGAGCTTGATAAACCAGTAATCGAATTTGCATGCAAGGAGATTGACAAGATATCCAACAGGACCAGGAGCCTTACTGCAACGATACCTGTTTCACAGACAGAGTCAATATCGATGAGCCAGAAGCTTGTTGTTTCAAATGTGAAACAAAAGAGTCTCGGAGTGATATCAGCAATGAGGAACTTCGTATACGACATGGCAGTACAGAAGAAGCTGACGGACCACATTCTCATAAATGACTGCCGTTACCTCGGGACAGCCAGATCTTATATACCGGTTGCTGTCTGTGAATACTGTGTAGACAGTACCGGAGCACGCAGTACTGAAGTAATTGTAACAAAGACAGAGCTTGACAATGCAGCCATTTCATCAATCAAGAATACTATTGCTTCTGCCTTTGCAGGCCTGGAATGGAAGGACAACAACAGCCCTTCCCCTGAAATCAGGAACGAATTCAGCAAGATGGTAATAGCATCCACTGCCTCTCCGAGGGTAAAGGAGCTCACCTCCAAGCTGTTTGCAGCTGACTCACATATGATCATTTAAACCCGGGAAAAGATGAGCTACACAAGAAGCTACAGGGAAAGCATCACCGTATCAGGTTCTGAGTCAAAGACCGTTTCCTATCCCCCATCACAGAATGGCGGATCACATACAGTTACGGTATATTATGAACAGGTTGTTCCCGTCGATGTCAACATTCACGTTGATACAATTCCCTACGATCGGAGTGTCAAGGACTGCAACCAGAATGTCCATCTCCTGACAGGTGCAGTGACTGCATTCCAGACGGCTGAAATAGCCGCAAAAGTCGTAAACTCGAAAAAGGTTGCAGATACTGTCATCAATGGATTCTTCGGGTACATCAGGTCAGAGATCAGCCAGCAGATATCAGAATTATCCCAGGCAGTTGATTCTCATCTGATGCACATGAGAGAGCTGGCACAAGCCTGCATGGCAAAGAAGAACCAGCTTGAGGGCGACTACCACAGAATCAGCGGAAGATATTCCAAAATATTTGAAGATCTCAACAGGGAGCTTACAAACAGGATTTCCGAACTTGACAAAATAACCTTTGGGTTCGTCAATGAAGCCAACAGCCATAACAGCCGTTACATCAACAGTGACCTTGTCACTACTGTTGCACTATTCGGCAAGGACAACGGCGAGACCCTGTCAAAGCTGAGTACATCAATAGCAAAGAAAAGAGCTCTTGACACACTCAATCAGGCCAAGTTGTTCCTATGGCAGCAAAAATATCTTGGCCGGACCATCGCCCACAGTATGCTGAATGAGAACACGGCTGGATCAAAGTATATTCCGGTCTGTTTTTGTGAAACCAATGATGAGAATAACCAGATAAACAGGGATGTCTATACGCCCAGACATATTCCATCCCTTGGGCAGGAAAAACTGAAGAAAGAGATAGGGGAAAAATTCGTTTCATCAGTTGACACCTGGATTAACCCTGCCAGGGAATACCAGGATATTCTGGAGAACTATTTTTCTGCCGAACTGAGAGCCTGGTCCAGGGAGGGAGATGTACGCTCGGCAAGAGTGCGTGATATGATCCGCAAACTGGCCAATATCAACAACATAAAAGTTACAAATAATTAAAACATCATACAATGAAGGAACTTAAAGAGGTACGGTTCAACGAAACGAACGTTGAATTAATGGATAACCTGGTCAAGGGATCTCTGTTACCGGAAAAAACATCGGAGCTTGACAGGCATGTAACAATTCAGGGCAACACCGTAATAGAGGGTGCAGTCTATGCAAAGAAGCTCGAGATCCGTAACGGAGACTCGGAAATAAGAGGTGCTGTCTTTGCCCATCATGAACTGTACGTGAACAGCGAAGCCAAAGGGAATATCATCTTCAGGAAGAGTGTAGGATCAGCGAATTCACTGGTGTCAAGGGCACAGGACTGCAACCTGATATTTCAGTCTGACATTAATGCAAAATCCGTGAGCCTGTACAATGCTTTCGTGGCGGGCAGCATCTATGCCGACGATATCATTCTGCAGAATTGCGTGGTCCTTGGAGGTGTCTTTGCTACACAGAACATTGACATTACCCATTCAATAGTTGGAACATTCAACTCTCCCTCAGTCAGGGCGGCACAGGAGGTGTGGCTGCTTCTGCCCAGCGCCTTCTCAATCGAGAAAATAAACTATATCCCGGGCACAAAGTTCTACAACCTGAGCCTTGCGGATCTGGGTGCACTGTACAAGGGACTGCCCCAATCTCCTAACTCGGGCAAGATTGAGATGAACCTTGAAGTGGACGAGGTCAGGACGGCGCTGACAAGTGATGAGGTCCAGAAAACACTCAGAAGCTATACAGTAATCGGAAAGGTTCTGGCTGCTGATCTTCTTGATACCGACAAGTTCCAGAATCATTTCCTTCTTACAGCTGCCAGCCTTGGTGCTCAATTGCTTAAAACATACGATCTGGGGATGGATGGAAATGGCTCTCCTGTACCGCTGACCACTGAAAGGATCAAGGAATTCTTTTTCAGTATTCTTCATGGGATCACTGAAGTTCAGACTATCTCAGGAAAATTTGACATTTCAGATATTACGGGCAGGTTCAACTAGCAGAACCCGCCTCCCCCGGTACTCATAGCATTACCTCTGCCGGAGCCACCCGGTCAGGCTGATCTTCCTGTCCATGGATTCAATGAAGAACTCACCGATGAAAAAGTCATTGTCGGTAACAAGCATTGGATAAGCCAGAAGATGATCAGGGCACGACCAGGTGGCTCCTCTTTGTTCTGTTACCGGCATAACTGCTATATTGGCCGGAGTCATCAAACCGTCGCCTATGCCAAGTTCCCAGTTGCATCGTGGAGAGCGCATGGCATTGTCTGTTGCAATGAAAACAAATCTGGAACAGCGTGCTATGTTTTTTCTTACGGAGTCATCCTTATCTGAGCCCTGACCCGATGTAACCAAAGATCCTGGCAAAACCGGGCAAATCTTAACCCCGGCCGAGTCGAGCAATAACAATACGCTCAGCATGGCTTCTTCGTCTCCCGGATCATAGGAGACAAATACAGATATCTCAGAATTATCAGTTGCCCTGTTCTTTCTCTCCATCAGTACCCTGGGATAATCAGGATTCTTTACTCTGCTGATGGTGTTTCGAGCCTCCTTGAGATAAACCTTTGAAACAGATTTTGCCATGGTCTTAATCGATTGCAGAAATTCTTCATATTAAAGGAATAATGTCTGACAGGAATTAAATTGATGCCTCCCGGATATGCCAGCCTTCTGAACTGTCAGGACTCGTATTCCGTACACTGCAAGTTACAAATATCGCTTACATATCAATGGAATCCGGGACCCCGGACGCTGATATCTGAAATATCCGCAGAAACCGGCCATGGAGTTTTGTAGGTCTTTCATACAACCAGAAGTCAAATTCATACAAATTTCTGTTAGTTGCCTGAAGTGTCACCGTATTTCCATAATATTCAGACAATAAGTATAAAACAGGAATCGTTAATCTAATACTAATGATAAAGGTAATGCCATCCACCATAAGCGAAGCTAAACTAATAAACTCTGAATCATGAATACGAAATTCTGGATTACAATGGCCTTTTGCTTCATAGCATCATACGCAATCGGCCAGAATGCACCGCAAAACCTCAAGGTCTACAGCGGAGACTATACCCTGAACGCAATTGGAGCTGTAGGTACCGCTAAGTACAGCTATTATGAAAATGATGAATACCAGCGTGTGTATCATGGTGATTTCACATTGTCAGTTGAGAAAGGAAACTTCTCTGGTGTAATAACCGGAAAGTTCAAGAATGACCTCCGGGACGGAAAGTGGACCATAAAAGGATCTTTTGGGTATCCGCAGTACCTGGATATGGTCATGATTGTTAATTACGTTGAAGGGCAACCAAACGGGGCATGGACAGCCACCAGTAAAAAGGGTGACCAGGTGATTGATTCAGATAAAAGGGTCTTAAAGAATGGCTTATTGATTGATACGTGGGAGTATTCAAACAGCGAGGCAAAGAGTACCCTCATCATAAAGATGGATAAAGAAGGAGTTATACAGGAATCTGATATAATCTCAGGTGGCCTGACTCAGAACATAGCAAAGTGCAAACTCGGATATGAAATCCTTAATGTCTCGAAAAACGTTCAGACAGGTGAAAGCAATGTTAAAAAAGTTGAAGATCCGGAGATTCTTGACTGTCTCTATAAAATTGAGCAATATACAAAAACATACCCCGACAGCCTCCTGGATTTGCCCTACAGGCTTGAAAGGAAATCTATGATGAGTGAATTGGGCAAATTCGTTGAATTGCCATACATGCTTACTTTTACTCAGGATATTCGTGGCGCCAAATCTTATGATGGCAGGCAGTTCTATGGATTATATACTACGGAATTAGTAGAACAGAAAACAAGAGAACAGATAAGAATCGAGGAAGAAAAAAGGCAGGAGGAGATAAGAATTGCTGAAGAAAAAAGGCTTGAAGCCCTGAGGATCGCGGAAGAAAAAAGACTGCTCGAAGAAAAGAAAAAGAGGATAGCTGAGGAAGAGTCAAAAATCAACGAGATCACAGACTTTAATCCGGAACTTCATCAATCCATATCAGATGAGATAAAATCCAATTGCAAAGAATTTCTTACAAACCTGGTAAACGACAAATATCAACCCTCTTTAAGTTTTGAGTGTTCTGCAGTTCTTACATGGAGCCCAAAGCAACTACCGAGTTTCATGAAGGAATCATCCAGTGAACCCGGGTGGGTCAAGGCATACAAGGCAAATAATGTGGTTCCGAACCTCTACTATCAGCCTGATTATAACATAGAAATAAATTCGGTACCGGAATCATTCAACAAAGTATTCGAAACTGACAAGTTGGCTAATATTGAAAAGGAATTTGAAGGTGAAAAAATCATAATGATTGTTTCCGACAAACTTGAGGGGTTGAAGATAGACTATATAAACTCCTCAACTAATGTTAAACTAAGTAAAGAAAAGGAGATTACCTGGGATGAATTAATTCCTGAAGACCACAAGAAGATCCTTGAGGAAAAAATCAAGGAGCTTGAAAAAGGGAAATACTCTCTTAACTATAGAATTGGCATCCTGAACGGGGAGGTTGCCGCAGCTGAAATAGAGCAAACAGATAAATAATTGTTAATCGCCGATCATTGCGATTCAAATCTGGCCGGCATATATAAAACTCCCCGGGCATTTAATTGCCAGGGAAGTTTTGTATTCATGAGAGATGAGAAAATTCACAATTCACTTTAGAGATCAGGTGCCAGCAACCCGGACCTTCCCCTCAAGCCTCAGTGACAGCAGCAGCATCACCGCTGCCAGTACTGCTATCCCCCTGAAAATTGTTCCGAACGCTCCTTCCATACCGGAAGCAAAGAGTAGCCCGATGACAGCAGTACCGGTGATCTGCCCGACACTGGTAAAGATTGTCAGCATACCCTGCGAGGTGGCCCTGTCCTCGTGCGATGTGTTGTTGAGAATTATGTACCTGAGTGAGCTTCCGGCCAGCACTGACAGCCCCAGCCCTACAAGCACACCGCTGAGGTAATAGATCTCCCTGGCGGTGCCGGTGACGGCTATAAGATAAAAACCGGCAGCCAGCAGCAACAGGCCGGCGATGATAATCCTCTTTGCCCCGTACCTGTCTATCATCCTTCCGAACAACGGAGAGCCCACAGCCGTGGCCAGAACAAAAGGTGTAAGCATGAAGCTTGCAGTGGACGGACTGACGGAGAACTGCTGCACCACGAATGTGGGAATGAATACGAATGTGGCCTGAACCACCCCGGTGACGAACGCCAGTGTCCCCGCAATTGTTATCTGCCTGTTTATAAAGAAGGTTAGTTTTATGACCGGGAACCTCGCTTTCCTTTCGATAATCAGCAACATGACAAAGGCTACGGCAGCAGCAGCCAGCGGCAGCAGCACCTTCATCTCTGCAAGACCCGCCAGGCCCTTATCCGTGTCAATGCTGTTAAGCCCGATTGTGAATCCGGCAAGGGCAACGGCAAGCGTGATGATTCCTCCCCAGTCTATCACCGTCACATTCTCGTCAGGTACCGACGGCAATACCTTCATGCTGAAATAAATCAGCACCAGCGAAATGGGAATATTGATCACAAACAATACATGCCACTGGAAATATTTTAACACCACGCCGGCAATGAATGGCCCCATAAGGAATGCCAGTCCGAATACGGCTCCTATCAGGCCCAGGATACGTCCTCTCCGCTCACGCGGGAAGAGATCACCCACAAGCGCTGATGCGACCGGGAAAATACCGCTGGCGCCGAATCCCTGTATGGCCCTTCCGGCAAGCAGCGATCCGAAGCTTCCCGCAAGGGATACCCAGAGCGAACCGGCGGCAAAAATCGCAAGTGCCAGGATGTAGATGTTCCTCCTTCCGTAGATGTCAGACATCCTGGCAAACAGCGAAATGCCTGTCAGGTTGAAAAGGACATATATTGAGAAAATCCATCCCGCGTAGCGGGGATCAAGTTTAAGAAATGTCTCTATCGACGGCAAAGCGGGGCCAACTATTGATATGTCAAGCGCTCCCATGAGCACACCCACAAACAGGAGTCCAATCACTGCCCTGTTGCTCTTCTGTTCAGTCTGCATCTGATTAAAAACAAATTAATGACACTGGTCAATAAGTTTTGTGAAGATAAACCATAAACAAGAATGTGCCGCTATTGTTCTTGCCCCGTTTAAGCCATTTATTGCAGCTCAGAAAGACACATTACAGCAGAAGGGATCTTTATCTTTTCATTAATATTGTAACAGGTAATCACAAAATGTCCTTCCCAATGAAATTAAAGAAGACTTTCATCCTGTTTGCTGTAATTGCATCCTTTTCATTGATTTCGTGCAACAGGCATTACACAAAAACAGAACATGGCATCAAAACAGTTACCGGTTCAACTGTAACGGAGATACAATTCTTTTCACCTGAAATTGTGCGCATCTTAAAATCCGAAAAGGGATTTGATTTTCAGAAATCCAGCCTCTCTGTTATAAAAGAACCGCAAAAGGTCTCTATTTCAGTGAAAGGCAATGACAGCATAATCGTTGCCGCAACTGACAGGATGGCTGTAAGAATCAATATTGCAACAGGGGCAGTTTCATTTGCATCACCGGGAGGGGAGATCCTGCTCACAGAAAAGACTAACGGAGCCGCCTTTATTGCCAAAGAAGACATCGGAGAGCCTACCTTCGCTGTAAAACAATCATTTACACTTGATAAGGACGAACTGATCTATGGCCTCGGGCAATTCCAGAAGGGGAAAATGTCACAGAGAAACCAGGAGCTGAAAATGGTCCAGGAAATCCTGGAAACAGCGGTACCTCTTATGGTGTCAACTAAAGGATACGGACTCTTCTGGGATAACTACTCCCCTACAGTTTTCTCTGACAATCCTGATTCCACCTCATTTGATTCGGAAGTTGGCGACTGTATTGATTATTACTTCATGGTCGGAGAAAATGCAGACGGAGTAATTGCGAACATGCGTGATCTGACCGGGGATGTTCCCATGATGCCTTACTGGACTTATGGCTACTGGCAGAGCAAGGAACGCTACAAAAGTCAGGACGAGACTGTCGGGGTGGTTAAGAAGTACAGGGAACTGGGGGTGCCAATCGACGGAATTATCCAGGACTGGCAGTACTGGGGAGACAATTACTACTGGAACGCCATGGAGTTTCTGAATCCGGCTTTCCCTGATCCACAGGGAATGATCAATGAGGTTCATGAGCTGAACGCCCATATGATCATTTCATGCTGGGCATCGTTTGGCTCGCGGACCAAACAGTACGCCATAATGAAAGACAGGGGGATGCTGCTTGATTTCAGAACATGGCCGCTGGTGCCTGAGGGCGACAGTGCGGTGAAAGTATATGATGCATACAATCCCGAGGCGCGTGATATATACTGGGATTACCTCAATAAAGGGATCTTTTCGCTGGGAATGGACGGCTGGTGGCTCGATTCATCCGAGCCTGACCATTTTGAAAGGAAAGAGAGTGATCTTGATAATAAAACCTTCCTGGGTTCTTTCAGAAGAGTTCGCAATGCCTATCCCATTGTACATGTGGGAGGGATTGCCCAACACCAGAAAGAAACTGATAAATCAAAGAGGGTATTCATCCTTACAAGGTCTGCCTTCGCCGGGCAGCAGCGTTATTCTGCCAACTCCTGGTCAGGTGATGTCGTGGCAGACTGGCAGTCGCTCCGGAACCAGATCTCCGCCGGCTTGAATTTCTCCCTTACCGGCATACCTTACTGGAACAGTGACATCGGAGGATTTTTTCTCTGGCTTTTTCCGGAGGGATATAAGAACAAGGCTTATCATGAACTCTATGTCCGCTGGATGCAGTTTGGTGCTTTCTGTCCGATGATGCGTTCACACGGAACCGATACTCCCCGCGAACTATGGTATTACGGCGAAGATGGCGACTGGGCATATGATGCGATGAAAAAAATGATCAGCCTGCGATACAGTCTCCTCCCGTACATCTACTCCACATCATGGGATGTAACCCGAAACCGTTCAACGATGATGCGTGCACTAATGATGGACTTTGCAGGGGATAAAAACGCCCTGGATATCGACAACCAGTACATGTTCGGGAAGAACATCCTGGTATGCCCGGTAACTGAGCCCATGTATGTGCGATTTAAAAAAGATGAGGGAAGGTACTTCGCGGAAAAAGAAGATTTCAGCACCGTGAAAACCACTGAAGTATACCTCCCGGCAGGAACAAAATGGTTTGATTTCTGGACCGGTGAAGAACTGGATGGCGGACAAACCGTGGAAAGAGAGGCCCCGATCGATATTCTGCCGCTCTACGTTAAGGCAGGCTCAATAATACCGTTCGGACCAGAAGTACAGTATGCAAATGAAAAAACTGATCCGCTGACAGTTCGTGTTTACCCCGGGGCTGATGCCTCCTTCAACCTTTACGATGACGAACGTGATAATTACAATTACGAAGAGGGGGCCTGTTCCACTGTGGAAATGAAATGGAATGACGCATCACAGACACTTATAATTGAATCGCGCAAAGGCGGGTACAAAGGTATGCCTGAAAGCATAAGGATGCTCATTGTCAAGGTTGGGAGCGGGAATGGAACAGGACTACCTTATGCAGACCAGCCAGAAAAAGAAATTATCTATACCGGAGAAAGGATCGAAATCAAACTCTGAATTGGTCCGGTCTGAAGATCATTGTTTCGGCCTCAGCTCCTCTATAACCCTGGCAGAGACCCAGAAGGGATGACTCTCTCCTTCGCGCCCGCTTAAAAAGACAAGGTATTTATTGTCAGGCGTAAGCAGAGGGCACAGCTCGAATCCTGTACAGACAGGACTGCCCATGCTCTTTGACTCACCCCACTTGCCGTCCGGTTTACGAAAAATGATACGCAGGTCGGTTCCCCTGCAATAGATGAGGTAATCACCCTCCGGCGAAATGAAAGGCGTCATCTCATTCTCGGCACTGTTGATCTCTGTGCCCAGGTTTTCAGGCGTTCCGTACTCACCGTCCTTAAGGTAAGAGATGTAAATATCCTGCATCCCGAGACCTCCCGGATTATCAGATGCGAAATAGATGTTCCCCTTTTTGTCGACCGAAAACTGCCAGTGCATGCTCATCCTGTTGATGATCTGGCTCACAGGTCTTGGCTCGCCCCAGCCCGACGGAGTCCTGTCAACATACCAGATATTCTCTTTCCTGTCATTGCCCTGTTCAGGGTTCGGACGTGTTGAGTTAAAGTATAACCTGTTGCCGTCTTCGGTAAAGAAAGGCTCTCCGTCAGAAACTCCGTCGATGCCGCTGAAGGATACTATGCCGGGAGGTCCCCACCTGTTACCGGTTTTCTTCATAAAATGAATGTAATTCCTGGAATAAGCCTGTCCCGGAACATCAATCATCGGCACCCAATATACCTCCGTCCTGTCAGGTGAAAAAGCCAGGCTGCTGTGCAGTCCCCATATTGTGGAAATTATGCCCTTTGCAAAAATCACCGGTGTATCCCCGGGAGGTGCCTGACCAAGGTAATCGCCCTCCATTACCGGGAAATGCACAGGGTCCGTGTCAGCACCGTTTTTAACAAGGAGGTCCTTCGATTCTGCCTGGCCGAACTCTTCAGCCACGTTAAAGGGGGACTGCCCCATGAGGTTCCTTGCATTGATATCAGCACCCCTTTCCAGGAGCGTCTTTATGACATTGACATGATCATTCATTGCTGCATAATGCAGGGGTGTCCAGCCATACTTATCCTTCGCGTCAGCCTTTAGTCCTTTCTCCGTGAGCGTCGCCACTATCTCCGGCGATCCGCCCCTTGCAGCATCGTGCAGGAGAGTCCCCTGTGAGCCGGCAGGGGCTGTAATGTCAATGCCCTTTTCAACCTGCAGACGGAAGAGGTC
>JAKAXP010000015.1 GCA_021816545.1 Bacteroidota bacterium | reverse complement strand
GATCTGGTCAGGGGAGAACTCAGCAGTGCAATCAGGGCAGGAGAGAAAGAGATGATTTTCATACACGGGGCAGGTAGCGGCAGGCTGAGGGAAGCACTGCGGGACATCATTGCAGCGGAGTATCCGTCATGCGCCTGCCATGATGCATCCTTTACCAGGTACGGCTACAACGGAGCCACGGCAGTGACAATCAGTAAGTAAGAGATATGGCATATGTAAGTTTTGACCCCTGGCTGCAGGAAAAGGTGACAGCATTCCCTGAAATGGGTGATGACCTTATTGATGATATCACCCGCATGGCATGTAACGCTTTCAGTGACTGGAGGTCTCTCACTCCTGAAGAACGATGCCGGCCACTTACTGCAATGGCTGATATTCTGCAGCATAGGAGGGAGACTATTGCCAGGCTGATGGCCTCCGAGATGGGAAAGCCTGTTGCCCAGGGGCTGGCGGAGGCCGACAAGTGCGCACTGCTGTGCCGCTGGTACGGGGAGCATGCTCCGGGGCTGCTGGAGCCGGAGAGAAGGCCATCCTCTGCTGATAAAAGCTATGTTGTGCATGAGCCTCAGGGAATCATTCTCGGGATCATGCCCTGGAACTTTCCGTTCTGGCAGGTGTTCAGGTTCATTGTTCCGGCCTTAGCCGGAGGCAACGCGGCACTGCTCAAGCATGCCTCATCCGTTCCCCGCTGTGCGCTGGAGATTGAAGACATAGTAAAGGGAGCAGGATTTCCCGATGGACTTTTCCGGACGATCTTTCCATCTCACAGCCAGGCTGAGAGGCTTATTGCCGACAGCCGGATCAGGGGGGTGTCACTCACGGGGAGCACTGCGGCAGGAAAGAGGATTGCCTCCGTGGCCGGTGCAAACCTGAAGAAAATGGTGATGGAACTTGGCGGAAGCGATCCGTTCATCGTGATCCCCGATGCGGATATTGACAGTGCCGTGAAGGCCGCCGTCTTTTCCCGCTACCAGAACGGAGGGCAGAGCTGTATTGCCGCGAAAAGGATCATCGTTCATACAGATGTTTACGATGAGTTCAGGACGAAATTCGTTTCCGCGGTCAAAGCCCTCCGTGCCGGTGATCCGCTTGACCCGCAAACCGATGTGGGTCCGATGGTAAACGTGGCAGCAGCAGATGAGCTTGAAAGGCAGCTGGCGGAGACGTTGAGGGCAGGGGCAAGGCTGCTGTGCGGCGGAAGGGCTGGCAAAGAACATCCGGCTCTCTTCATCCCGGCTGTGGTTGATGACGTCCCCCTGGGTTCACCTCTCGCCTGCGAGGAGACCTTCGGCCCTGCCGCCCCCCTTATAAGGTTCAGTGCAATTGATGAAGCCGTAACACTCGCCAACAATACTCCATACGGACTGGGTGCAACTGTATGGACTGCAGATGAAAGCCTTGCCATGAAAATGGCACATTCAATTGACACCGGAACGGTAGCAGTAAACGGGTTCGTAAAATCTGAACCGGGATTGCCTTTCGGCGGCGTTAAGGAATCAGGTTATGGGCGGGAGCTGGCAGCAGAAGGACTATTCGAGTTTCTCAACACAAAGACAATCAGCATTTTCAAGCCTTAGTGTTCGCCCCGGGATGAAAAAGTAAACCTGCCCGGGAAGAATCTATTCGTACTGGTCTGCTACCTCAGTCTTGCCATAGTTGTAGTATGGCACTTCGGTATCACCGCCGAGTTGCCTGTACCATGCCGGTGTGACAATGGTGCCGTCAGGCCTTAGCAGGGTACGTTCATAGATTGCATAGACAGGATTGAAGATTATATCAGTCACCCCTACGGTGTAGAGAGACTCCGATGACCCGTCCGCCTTTGCCTCTTCCCTGACCTTAACCTCAAGCTTGTTGAATGTAAGAAGCTCCCTCAGGAATTCCATCCGGGCTTTCGTGACATTGCTCTCAATAATTGTGCACCTGGTGCCGTCAATCTCGCCGATTAAGTGCTTTGCCGTAGTTAGTGATGCCATGATTGCGCCTTTATCAGATTCCGTAGCTTAAGTTTCTTATCATTTCGAAGAGACCGCTTGCAAACCCGGTCACGACGATACCTGCGATACATATTGCAAGCCCCAGCTTCTGCATGAAATCGCTCTTGAATGATGCTATCGGGGCATCGCTCCTGTTGATGAACATAGCCTTGACAACAAGCAGGTAATAATAGAGGGCTATTATTGTATTCAGCACTGCGATTGTCACAAGCACATAAAATCCTTTCTCAGCTGCAGCCACAAACAGGAAGAACTTTCCGAAGAACCCTGCCACAGGCGGTATGCCTGCCAGTGAAAACATTGCAAGCATCATGGTGATGCTCAGGCCCGGGTTGGTACGGTAAAGGCCGTCATAGTCATCCATGCTCTCCTTACCGGTCTTCTCGGCAATGACTGACACCACACCGAAGGCTGCCAGGTTGGAGAAAATATAAATAAGTGCATAGTAAATAACCGTGGTCATCCCCAGCTGGTTTCCCCCGATGAACCCGAGAAGGAAGAAGCCAGCCTGGGCTATGGATGAAAAAGCGAGGAATCTCTTCATGTTTTTCTGCCTGAGGGCGAACAGGTTACCGATGGTTATAGTCATAATGGCTATAACCCAGATCACCTTCTCCCATGTCACCGAGATTACCGGGAACACATTGAAAAGGATTATGATGAAGATGAACGCAGCAGCGCCCTTGCTGACAACTGAAAGATATGATGTAACATTGACGGGAGCACCCTCATATACGTCTGCCGTCCACAGGTGGAACGGAACAAGTGACATCTTGAATCCCATCCCTGCAAAGAAGAAAATGAAGCCAAGGACTACAAGAGGAACTGAACTTAGTTTCGCTGCCACCTCGGGGTAGTAGAGGGAACCTGTGACACCGTAAATCATTGATAATCCAAAAAGAAGGATGCCTGAAGAGAGGGTGGAGGAGAGGATCAGTTTTATCCCGGCTTCGGCAGACCTGTTCTGGTACCTGTCATAGGCCGCCAGGGCTGCCAGAGGTATGGTTGCAAGCTCGATACCGAGGTAGAACATCAGGAAATGTCCTGATGAAATCATGAAATTCATCCCTATCAGCGTGGATAGCAGCAGCAGGAAATACTCATGTATCCGGTCCCTGTTCTCGGGTCTGCCAAGCCATGTGTATGACTGGATCAGGACTATCAGGGTGCCGATGTTCAGGATGTTCTTCATCAGGGTTGTTGTGCCGCTGGCCTGGTACATGCCGCCGAAGAGTGAACCAGTTGCTGCCGGAAGGAATCCGACGGCTGTCACTATGGCGAACAATACCACGGCAATCCCTTTGATCTTTTCCTTGTTCCGCTCACCGGTAAAAACCTCAGCCACCAGGATAAAGATGAAGGCCAGGGTCAGAACCAGCTCGTGGCGCATTATGATAAAGCTTTCGAGATTCATTTTTGCAGGTTTAAGGATATTCCTGTATGTGTTTGTTTTACAATAATTTGTCTATGATGGGTATCAGGCTCTCACGAATCAGGCTGGAGAGACCAAGCGGGGCCATCCCGATGTATACGATACCGGTTATAAGCGTCACAAGTGACAGTTTTTCATACCATTTTGCATCACCTAGGCCCACGAAGTGGTTGTCCCTGATAGGTCCCAGAAGCAGTATGGCAACCACCCTGAGAATGTAGACCGCTGTGATTACAATTGATGATACTGCAATGATTGTGGCCACCCTGTAGAATGTTTCGGGGTGTTCAAATGCGCCGAAGAAGATATTCATTTCGGCAACGAATCCGCTGAGCCCGGGAAGACCCAGTGAGGCAAGACCGGCAATCACGTAGGCCACGCCAAGGAAGGGGATCACCTTCATCAGGCCGCCCATCTCGTTGATCATCCTGGTATGTGTTCTGCCGTATATCATACCGATGAGGGCAAAGAAGAGTGCCGTCATCAGCCCGTGTGAGATCATCTGTATCACAGCTCCGGTCATCGCTGTCTTGTTCATCATCAGAACCGCAAAGAGTACCATCCCGCAGTGGCTCACCGAGGAGTAGGCGTTTATGTATTTGAGGTCCTTCTGCACTATCGCACCGAAGGCGCCGTAAACAACACTGATTGTGGTAAGGATGATGAATATCCATGCCATCTCGGCGGCTGCCTCGGGCATCAGGAACATTGCAACCCTGAATGCACCGTAGCCTCCGAGCTTCATAAGCACGCCCGCGTGAAGCATTGACACCGCCGTGGGAGCGGAGGAGTGACCGTCAGGAGACCATGTATGCAGCGGGAAAAGAGCTCCGAGCACACCGAACCCGACGAAGGTGAATGGGAAGAACCACCGCTGCGCCTCTATCGGAATCGTAACCTTGGATATCTCTAGTATGTTGAATGTGAGCTCGCCGCCGTCGGGAGCAGAGTTGAAATAGATGCCAAACAGACCAACCATGAGAAGGGCAGATCCGCCCATCAGCATCAGGGTCAGCTTCATTGCAGAGTACTCTTTCGGGCCGCTGCCCCATATCCCGATAAGGATGTACATCGGGATCACTGCTACCTCATAGAAGAGGAACATCGTGAAGAGGTCAAGCGAGATGAAGAAGCCGAACACACCTGTCGAAAGGAGGATGAGCGAGATGAAGAACTCTTTTTTGAGGTCTTCCATCTCCCATGATGCAAATACCCCTGCAAATACAACCAGTGATGTAAGGGCGATCATTGCGACGGAAATACCGTCCACACCCACCGTATAGTAGATGTTAAGGCTCTTGAACCATTCGAAACTGCTCATCAGTACCATCTCATCGGTGTTCCCGCTCTTGCGCAGGTTTACGTACATGAACACGATGACGAATGCTACAATAAGCTGTATGCCCATGCCTATTGCCGAAACAATCTTCGTCTGACGTGCATCCTTTACAAGCAGGATGCCGGTGATTGTCAGCAGCGGAATTATTACCAGCCAGGTTAGAATATTCATGATATCTGTTGTGTTTCTGCTTGTTGTTACTACTTAACCAGGTAAATAAAGACAATGGCGAGCGCAATCACGCCTGTGATGAATACGTAGCCGTACTTCTGGAGCTGGCCCGACTGCAGTCCCTTTATCATTGAGGAAACTGACTGTGTTACATATGCTATACCGTTCATGGTTCCGTCGACGATATGCCTGTCAAACCATGCAACGGGCTGAGATATACGCCTGAAGATGATCTTCTTGGTGATGAAGATATAGACTTCATCTATGTAGAACTTGTTGTATGCCCACCTGTAACCGTGGCTGAAGAATGATGCCACCCGGTCAGGCAGGGCAGTTTCTTTCCTGTACATTACCCAGGCAAGGCCGATGCCCAGGAGGCCTATTGCCACCGAAGGTATTGCCACGCTCCATTCAATATGCGATTCAAAGGGTGCGCCGTCTGAGGTCACCAGCCTGCTGAAGGGCAGGAACCCGGCAAAGACTGATCCGAAGGCAAGAATTATCAGCGGTACGGTCATGGTAGCCGGAGATTCATGCGGTGTGTGGTGATAATGCCTGTCATGTCCGTGGAATACAGAGAAGTAAAGCCTGAACATGTAGAAGGCTGTAAGTCCTGCCACGGCATACTCAATTGCAAAGAGCAGCTTGTTGTGGTGTAGAGCGGCAGTCAGTATCTCATCCTTGCTGAAGAAGCCGGAGAGCGGCGGCACGCCGGCAATCGTAAGGCATGCTATAAGGAACGTGATGTTTGTGACCGGCATGTAGCGCCTGAGTCCGCCCATATCCTTCATGTCATTGCTGTGGACGGCATGTATTACAGATCCGGCACCAAGGAACAGAAGGGCCTTGAACATTGCATGGTTGAAGAGATGCCAGTTAGAAGCCATGAATCCAAGGCCGTCATGGCCGCCGTACCCTGACACCCCGAGGCTGAAGATCATGTAACCTATCTGGGATATTGTAGAGTAGGCGAGAACCCTCTTGATGTCAGTCTGGGTCAGCGCAATAATTGCCGCAAACAGGGATGAGATTGCACCCACCCATGCAATTATATGCAGGGCTTCGGGAGCAGTGAAGTAGTACACAGGGAACATCCTGGCCACCAGGTACACGCCGGCCACAACCATTGTTGCGGCATGGATGAGGGCCGAAACGGGTGTCGGACCTTCCATTGCATCGGGAAGCCAGATATGAAGCGGGAACATTGCCGACTTGCCGGCACCGCCCATGAATATGAATATCATTGACCAGGTCATGAGCGACATACCCATGAATACTGCTCCTCCCTTGCTGGCTATTGCCGGACCGTTGATGTCGGTAAGGGTCACAAAATCAAATGTTTTTGTTGTGAATGACAGTATCAGTATCCCGACGAGGAATCCCATGTCTGCGAACCTGGTGACGATAAAGGCCTTTTTGGAGGCTGCCACGGCGCTGGGCCTGTCATAGTAGAAACCAATCAGAAGGTATGATGAAACCCCTACAAGCTCCCAGAAAATGTACATCTGGAAAATATTTGTTGCCACAACGAGTCCCATCATGGAGAATGTGAACAGAGAGAGAAATGCATAATACCGTTCAAATCCCTTTTCTCCCTTCATGTATCCAAGGCTGTAGATATGAACCATCAGCGACACGGTGCTTATAACCACCAGCATCATAACAGAGATGGGATCAAGCAGCACACCCATGTCAATGTGCAGATGGTCTGAAAGATTGAGCCATACAGCGTTGGCGGCCACTATCTTCTGAAAGCCTCCGTCAGCAATACCTCCGCCCGTGAAATAGGTTATGGCTGTATACCATGAGAGGAGAGCCACTACCCCGAGGGCAGATGTGCCTGTAATGCCGGCTGGCAGTCCTTTCAGCCGCATACCGAAGAAGCTCAGTAGGAGGAATGTGATGAAAGGAATTATAAGTATCCAGGTTGTATATCCGAAATCAGTCATCATCTCTATGCTGTTATCAGTATTTCATTTGGTTTACATCCTCAACATTTATGGTGGTGAACCTCCTGTAAATGTTGATGATAATGGCTATTGCAACAGCTGCTTCCGCAGCGGCGACGGCAATGACGAAGAGGCTGAAGAAGTGACCTTCAAGCTTCCCGGGGAAGAGATACCTGTTGAATGCCATGAAGTTTATATTTACCGAGTTGAGTATGAGCTCAACCGACATCAGCATGGTTATCAGGTTCCTCCTGGTGAGAAAGCCGTAGACTCCGGTGAAGAACATTACCGTGGCCAGGACGAGGTAAAACTCAAGTGGTATTCCCGAATTCATAGTCTTTATCGTGTGTTATTTCGCGGGTTCATCTTTGTGGGGGCTGCCTTTTTTGGCAATCACAATAGCCCCTATCATTGCGGCTACGAGCAGTACGGAGATCACCTCGAACGGGAGGACGTAACCGTCTGGCCCTGTCTCAAGGAGGCTTCTTCCGATGACATGCATGTCAATCTCAGCCGCTGCAACTGTGTCAGCGGAGAATGAGTGGTTAAGTATTGTGGTAATAACCACAACTGCACCGGCTATTGCAGCGAGTGCGGAAAATATGGCCTTTTTGGTTTCTATCCGCTCAAACTTGTGGCTGATCTGGCTTGTGAGCAGGATGGAGAAGATTATAAGCACCACTATACCGCCGGCATAGAGTGTTATCTGTACCGCGGCCATGAACTGATAGTTCAGGAGGAAGTACAACCCCGCGGTGGCGATGAGCACCATCAGCAGTGATACGGCAGCGCGCAGTATCCTGCGGCTCGTCACCGTCAGGACGGAAAAGACCACAATTACAATCGCAAAAATTGCGAACATTATCTGTTTTGCTTCCATTATTCCACTCCTTTCATGATTTTGGAACCGGGCTGATTCAGCACCTTGGTAAGTTTCGTGCGGTCAAAGACAGCGTGCTCGAATTCCTGGCCGAATGCCAGTGCCTGTGACGGGCATGTCTTGACGCAAAGGCCGCAGAAGGTGCACATTCCCAGGTGGTAGATGTGTTTGTCAATGATCCTCTGCTTCTTGCCGTCCTCGTTGACTATGGTTGCTGATATAATTTCTATGGACCCGTTGGGGCAGTTGATCTCGCAGATACCGCAACCGGTGCATTTGTGTTCATTCTTCTCGTTATGAGGCATAATCACCTCACCCTTAAACATGTCAAACATCTTCAGATCCTTACGGTTGTTCGGATACTGCTGGGTGACAGTCGTTCCGGGCTTGAAGAAGTATTTTCCCGTGACGCCCAGTCCCTGGAACAGCGACCTGAGCCCGTTGAATATACCCCTGAAATATTCTGTGAAACTGTTCATTGTCTGTCTTTCACTGTATTAAGTCTTCCTACCAGTGCAGTCCCGTAAGTACCAGGAATGCCATAAGAAGGAGGTTAAATATGTTAATTGGAAGAAGGTATTTCCATTCAAGTGTGAGAAGCTGGTCAATCCTGAGCCTCGGGAATGTCCATTTCAGCCACATCATGAGGAAAACGATGCCGAATGTCTTGGCAATAAACCAGACAAACGGAGGAATGAAGTCCATCACCGCGTTGAATCCGTCCCAGCCGTAGACGTGGAACGGCATCCAGCCGCCGAAGAATACTGTGGCTGCTATTGCGGCAACGATGAACATATTCATGTATTCTGCCAGGAAGAAAAATGCAAACTTGATCCCGGAGTACTCGGTATGGTATCCTGCCGTGAGCTCGGATTCGGCTTCGGCCAGGTCAAACGGACCCCTGTTGGTTTCGGCTGTTCCAGCAATAATATAGATCACAAATGCGATCACTGCCGGGATATGTCCCTTGAAGATGAACCATCCCCATCTCTGTCCTTCAATGATTTCCGAGAGCTGCATCGTTCCGGCAAGCACTACCATGGTGACCAGGGCGAGACCCACCGACAGCTCGTAGCTGACGATCTGTGCTCCGCTCCTCATTGCACCTATGAGCGAGTACTTGTTGTTGCTTGCCCAGCCTGCCAGAAGGACCCCGATGACTCCCATTGATGAGATGGCCATCAGGTAGAAGACGCCTATGTTAAGGTCTATTGCCTGCAGTCCCTTGGCGAAGGGGATGGCACCGATGGCCATGAATGATGCGATGATTACGATGAACGGGGCTACGTTGAACAGCACCCTGTCAGCATTCTTTATCGGCACAAGCTCAACAAAAAGGAGCTTTACGAGGTCAGCGATAGTCTGGAAGACGCCGCCGGGACCGACCCTGTTGGGGCCAAGACGGTTCTGCATCAGCGCGCAAACCTTCCTCTCAGCGTAGACGAGGAAGAGCCCAACAAGGGCATAGAATATCAGAATGGCTATCCCGATGAGAATCATCTCAACCGCTACAGCCCATCCGGGTGACATTGACGCCCTCAGGCTGCTGTCAATCCAGGCGGTGAATGATGAAAAGTCGTATAAACTGAACTCCATTGCAGTTTCCTTTGATGTTTTACCTGTCGATATCCGGAATTATGAGGTCAAGCGAACCGTTGATGGCAACCAAGTCAGCTATCTTGGCACCCTGTGACATAAGATTCAGCGGTGCGAGATGCACGAAATTGGGCGACCTGAACTTGACCCTGTACGGATTCTTGTTGCCGTCACTGACGATATACACTCCCAGCTCGCCCCTGGCTGTCTCAACACTCTGCCAGTATTCACCCTCGGGGAGCTTGATCACCGGCTTCATCTTCTCTGCATATGCCCCTGACGGGATGTTGTCAATAAGCTGCTCTATGATGTTCATTGACTCCCACATCTCGTCCATCCTCACCTTGTACCTGTGGAAGGAATCGCCCTCGTTGTAGATTATCTCGTTGAACGTGACCCTGTCATAGGCGCTGTATGGATTGTGCTTCCTGACGTCGCATGAAAGTCCGGAGGCGCGTCCCACAGGTCCTGTCAGGCCCCAGGCGATTGCCTGTTCGCGGGTGACGGTGCCTATATTCTTAAGGCGTTCCTGAAAGATTACGTTCCCGGTAAGGAGCCTGTCATACTCCGGAAGTGTATCCCTGAAGTACTTTATGAATTCCTTTGTTCTCTTCTGGAAGTTCGGATGGATGTCATTCATGAGGCCGCCGGGACAGTTGTAGCTGACAATCATCCTTCCGCCGCAGGTCTCCTCGAATATGTCAAGCACCTTCTCCCTGTCGCGCAGACCGTAGAAGAAGCAGGTCAGGCCTCCCAGGTCCATCCCGAAGGTGGCCCAGAAGAGCTGGTGCGACTGGATTCTTGTAAGCTCGCTGAGGATTGTCCTGATAACCTTTACCCGGTCTGAGACTTCAATACCCAGGGCCTTTTCCACAGCAAGGCAGACTGCCTCGTTGTTTATGTGGGCCGAAAGGTAGTCCATCCGGTCAGTGAGGTGAATGATCTGGGGATAGGTTATGCTCTCGCACATCTTCTCGATACCGCGGTGGATATAACCGATATGCGGCTGCACGTTCTGGACTATCTCGCCCTTGAGCGAGACCACCAGCCTGAGCACACCGTGGGTGGACGGGTGCTGGGGGCCCATGTTGATAACATATTCCTCCTGCTCCGGTACCGGTGCTTTTATTGGTTCTTCCATAATTTACTTGGCAAGAATATTTACGTCGTCTTTGTAATCCTTTCTCAGAGGGTAACCCCATGTGCTGTCAAGGAACAGTCTCCTGAGATCAGGGTGATTCCTGAACCTGATACCGAGCAGGTCGTAAGCCTCCCTTTCATGGAATTCCGCGGCAGGCCAGAGTGCACAGAGTGAATCGATTTCAGGATTCTCACGGTCTGAAACCCTGGTCTTCAGCACGATCATATTGTTGTTGACCGTTGACCTGAGATGGTATACAGTGCCCAGGTCTGTGCCATAGTCCATGCCGGTTATCGATATCAGCATATCAAAGGCGGTTTCGCTGTTGTTCTTTAGTTTTTCCGCCACAGAGTAAAGATCAGCGGGGCTGAGACTTATCTCAACAAACTGTTTCCCCTGTACAACCTGTGAATCCGGGGCAATTGTGGCTGCAAGTGCGGCAAGCTGTGAATTTTCCATCCTGATTATTGCTGGGTATTGTGTGAATTGCTCCTCTTTTTACGTGATTTGATGGTCTCGGTGCCTATCTTCCGCTGCAGTTGCATCATTCCGTAGAGCAGGGCCTCGGGACGGGGAGGGCATCCGGGAATATATACATCAACCGGTATGATATGCTCCACACCCTTTACTACATGGTAGGAGTTGAGGTAGAACGGGCCGCCGGATATTGCGCAGGCGCCCATGGCTATCACATACTTAGGCTCCGACATCTGGTCATAAAGAAGTTTGAGTACCGGGGCCATCTTATTTGTTATTGTTCCGGCGATGACAATGACGTCAGCCTGCCTGGGGCTGGCACGGTATACTTCCATCCCGAAGCGTGCGAAATCATGCCTGGGTGCTCCGGTGGCCATCATCTCGATGCCGCAGCAACTGGTGGCAAATGTCAGGGGCCACAGCGAGTTGCTCCGTCCCCAGTTGATCAGATCGTCTATCGTTGAGAGAAATACATTTACTCCGGAATCCTGCAACTGCTTCAGGGTTTCGTTGTCCCTGAACTCTTCCTGCTTAATACCTTTCATTCCCATGTGAGTGCATGTTTTTTCCAGGCATAGGCAAGCCCGAGCCCGAGTACGAGTATGAAGACCACGATCTCAATGAACGCAACCATACCAAGCTCCTTCATCACTGTTGCCCACGGAAACAGGAATACTATTTCCACGTCGAAAACAAGGAAGAGGATTGCAAAGAGGTAATAGCCGACATTGAACTGCAGCCAGGTAGTACCCTTGGTGGGTATACCGCATTCATAAGGATCAAACTTCTGAGGTGCAAATGACCTGGGAGCCACAATGCCGGAAAATATCAGAACCAGTCCGACAAAAATGGCCCCTGTAAGAAACAAAAGAACCAGGGCCTGATTATCCATGTCTGTGATTAGTTGTATTTGTTAAAAAACGGCCGTAAAGGTATCCAACCGACAGTTTCACGGCAAAGATAATGATATTTATCACTTAAATGTGAACCGGAGAACAGAGCATGCCGCCTGCCAGGCGTTGACTGTTAGTGAGATACCGGGTTTCGCCAGGCAGCTCCCCGTGAAGCCGGAGATTCAGTATTATCCGGTGAAAAATCAGCACAAAAGAGGTATCTTTGTGCCGGCAGGCCGGTCCGTCGTTCCGACATTCATGTCGGGAAGGAAAGTCCGGGCAACGCAGAGCGCCATCCTTCCTAACGGGAAGATATCCGTAAGGGTATAGCAGTGTAACAGAAAAGAACAGTCCCGACTTGTCGGGATAATGGTGAAAAGGTGAGGTAAGAGCTCACCGGTCCCGGTGGTGACATCGGGAGCCGTACACCTGATGGGTTGAAAGACCATGTATACCGGCGTCCGAGGGCTGCTCGCCCGAGCCGGGGGGTAGGTCGTATGACAGCGTCAG
Organism: Bacteroidota bacterium; assembly: GCA_021816545.1. GTDB lineage: Bacteria > Bacteroidota > Bacteroidia > Bacteroidales > VadinHA17 > SR-FBR-E99. The sequence continues at coordinate 5,930 of JAKAXP010000015.1, read as the reverse complement.
CAATGGCGCGGCAAGATAAATGACGGGCAGGGTGCCAGATCCTCTCGCAGGAACCGCACCGCCACAGAACCCGGCTTACAGGCCTGCCTTTGAAACAGAAGATGCCGCTCTCAACGGGCGGCATCTTTTTGATACATAGAATATTTCCTGGTTCCGGTATCGCCGGGTCTCAGACCCGGCGCAACGTGCTGACATACAATGTATTTCATTCAGGTTTGCGAAGCGGCAGGTCTGAGACCTGTCGTTACTGAACCCATACAGAAATTACAGTTTGAATACAGAATCTTCCATCGGTGTGTCAAACTCAATCTTATCGAAGGTGATGCCTCCCATCTCCGAGCCATTGACGAACTGTGCAACGGTTGTCCCGAATTTGACACCGTTGATCTCCTTGTATTCCCTTACATATGATTCCACCATCATCTCCTGTCCCATCTGGCTGACAGTCTGGGCTGTCTTGACAACAAGATAGCTCTCCTTATCGATGAAACTGGTAGTTGTATTCCCTGATTCACCGGTTACCGAGAGCTTGTAAGCAGGCTTGCCCTCAACGGCTTCCTCACCTTCAAGCTTAACCCGGCCGGCCTTGTATGCCTCCATGAAGGAGTCCTTGAATACGTTGTATTCCTTTACCCCGCTTAGCTGTTCGGCAGGTATCTCGACCGGATCGCTGGAGCCTGTCAGAGGGTTCACCATGACACCCTTCTGTCCGTCATACGCAATGATAATCTCCATGCCGTTGAACTCCTGAACCACCTTGACCATATCCGGTTTTTTGACCATGATGGTAATCGGAATCTCCATACCCATCTGGCTGGCAGTACCATGCATCATGATAGTTTGGGCCTTTTCCAGTTTATCAATACCGGTTGCTGCATAGTACTTGTTTGCAATCTCATCAAGCGATTGGGCACTGCAGACTGATGCCAGTAAAATTACCGCAAGAAGAGCCATTGACTTTTTCATAACATTTTGTTTGTTTAATATTTAGATAACTCAAATAAAGTTCTGAGTAAAGTGAATGTTTAATCAGAACGAGACATTTCGAAGCTAAATTACCAATAAATTCAATTACTTGCCAGCGGGGTATTTATAAATTTTCTTCCACCGGTCAAGGAGTTGCTTCCGTATTTCACTTTCGCGGGAGTTGTTTCCCGGGTCGTAGAAGACAGTGCCTGAGATCTCCCCGGGGAGGTAGTTATCCTCAACGAAGTTGCCTTCGAAATCATGGGCATACCTGTAACCATCATGATAGCCAAGGTCCTTCATCAGCCTGGTGGGGGCGTTCCGGAGATGTAGCGGCACCGGTAGGTCTCCGTGCCGGTGTACCGCTGCTATTGCATTCTCAATGGCCATGTAGGCGGCATTGCTCTTGGGAGAGGTGGCAAGGTAAAGGGCAGTCTCCGAAAGGATAATCCTTGACTCGGGCCAGCCAACAAGATTCACGGCATTGAAACATGCCTGTGCCAGGAGCAGGGCATTGGGATTTGCAAGACCAATATCCTCTGCAGCCAGGATAACCATCCGGCGGGCAATGAACTTCACATCCTCACCCCCCTCAACCATCCTGGCAAGCCAGTATACTGCAGCGTTCGGATCTGAACCGCGCAATGACTTTATGAAGGCGGAGATTATATCATAATGCTGTTCCCCGTTTTTGTCATACATAGCCAGGTTCTGCTGAACATGGCTCAGGACCATGTCATCGGTGATGACAATCTCTTCACTTCCTTTCTCAGCCTCCAGCGAGACAGTCAGTTCCAGGGCGTTGTAAAGCTTCCGGGCATCTCCTCCGCTGATACGGGTAAGTGCCTCGTATTCATCTACCCTGATTTTATATTGCGAGAGATAGTAGTCAGTTGCCAGCGCCCTGTCAACCAGTTTCTTAAGCAACTCATCGTCAAGAGGTTTCAGCACATATACCTGGCACCTTGAAAGGAGGGGTGAAATCACCTCGAAGGAAGGATTTTCCGTCGTTGCACCTATCAGCGTCAGTATTCCCTGTTCAACTGCCCCGAGCAACGAGTCCTGCTGTGATTTGTTGAACCTGTGGATCTCATCAATGAAGAGGATTGGGTTAGGCTTGCCGAAAAACTGCTGGCTTCTTGCCTTTTCGATTGTTTCGCGGACCTCCTTCACACCACTGTGGACTGCACTCAACTGGAAGAAGGAGCGTTCCAGTTTTGAGGCGACTATTCTTGCCAGGGTGGTTTTCCCGACACCCGGAGGACCCCAGAGTATGAAAGAGGGTACGTTCCCGGACTCGATCACCTTCCTGAGCACCCCGTCACCGCCAACCAGGTGATCCTGCCCGGCAAACTCATCCAGTGAGCGTGGTCTTAACCTGTCTGCAAGTGGCTGATTTGAAAACATATGGCATTTATGCTGTTCGGAATGCAAATTATCACTTAAATCGCATGCATCATCACATAATTTGGCTCATTCGCGAAAAAAATTTTCCCGTCAGGAAATAAATTAATACTTTTAACAATTAAATTTTTGCTTCACGCATACTGTTTGTATCAAGAATTCGTTTAGTAACAGGATATTATCAAAATCCGGTAATTATGAAGAAACCTCTACTGATCACCTTGTTAGTTCTGGCAGTACTGCTGTTAATACCGGCTGTGAGCTTCATCAGATGGGCTTTCCAGGAAAAGAAGCCTGTTGATGTTGTTATTCTTGACAAAACCGTACCGACACTTGACAGGTTAGGACACCGTTCGTTTACCTATATCCTGACCAACGGAAGATATGTTAGGGGAGAAAAGGATGGAAGCTATTCAGCAAAAAAAGACTATTACGGCTTTGAGCCGCTGCGACCTGTTAGGGAAAAACAGTTCAGGAAGAAGGATTTCCGCCTGACCGAACTGATTGACCTGGCTGAGAACAATGATGCAATGTATTACACCGATACATACGGTGTATTCTTCAACGACTGGTACCAGGGGATAAAGAAAACACGCAGATCGCGCAAACTCTACGGCGGACTGAACAACAACGACTATCTCCTAATGGTGGAGATGAAGAAGCGTGACAAACTTGTTCTTCTTGAATACAATACCTTTGACTATCCCACAGCCGGCCTTGAAAGATTTAAGACCGAAGAGCTCCTGGGAATTGCTTCAAAGGGGTGGATGGGGCAGTATTACAAATCGCTCGATACCACCTCCCAGCATGGCGTTCCGTCATGGATGCCGGCCATGTACCGGAAACAGTATCGTGAACCGTGGACTTTCACCAGGGCCGGTGTTGTCCTACTTAAGGAAAACGGAATCATTGTCCTCGAGGAAGGTATGCACCTGGAATCATCCCTGCCGGCCATAATTACAGGAGCCACGGAAGCAGAAAGATTCGGGCTGCCTGAAAAAGTGACGTTTACAAACAGTTTTGACATAATTGATCCGGGTCAGAACAACGTTATCTCCGAATTCGTGCTCAATACAACCTCGGCAGGTGATACATTGCTGGCCGCAAATGATCTTAAGGCGGTCTTCCCTGCAGTGATACAGGAGCCGCTCGCACAGAGGACTTATTATTTCTCTGGTGATTTCGCCAACAATGACATTCCTTTCTGGACAGCCAGGATAAAGAATATTCAGAAAAGTGCCAAAGCTCTCCTGTACTCTGATAACCAGGATGACCCAAGGAGGTTCTTCTGGCTCTATTACAAACCGCTGATTACATCCATTTTCAGTGAATATCAGGCAGGCGGAGGCGGAAAATAAAGATATGGCATTAATTTGCAAATGAGGCTGTTACTACGGGACAGCCTTTTTTTTTATCCATTTCCCGGCTTTGCCGGTATAAACACTGTCGCCCTATGCCTGTTATATTAAGGTCATTCATATCTTTAAGGTCAAATATCATGTAATGAAAGCAACTTTGGTACAGTGTAACCTGACCTGGGAGGACAGGGTTGCCAGCCTCGCAAATATATCCTCCATGCTGGATGCAGCCTCTCCCGGAGGAGGGATTGTGGTGCTGCCGGAGATGTTCACAACCGGTTTCACAATGAACCCTGCACCTGTTGCCGAGGGAATGGACGGCAATACGGTGAACTGGATGAAACAAAAGTCCGCTCAGGGAGGCTATGCACTGTGTGGTTCAGTTGTTATTGGCGAGGGAGGGAGGTTTTTCAACCGTATGATTTTCGTTACACCGGAAGGGAATGTGTCATATTATGATAAGCGGCACCTGCATTCGATGAGCGGTGAGCATACGGTTTACAGTCGTGGCAATAAGCGGGTTGTGGTACCTTACATCGACTTCAGCTTTAACCTTCAGGTTTGTTACGATCTGCGCTTTCCGGTCTGGTCAAGGAACCGTGGTGACACAGACGTAATAATATATTCAGCCAACTGGCCGTCTGTCCGAAGCAATGTATGGAAGGCGCTGCTGGTTGCCAGGGCCATGGAGAATCAGTGCTATGTGATAGGGGTGAACCGTGTGGGAACCAGTCCCAACGGTACTTCATATACTGGTGATTCTGCCATAATAGGTCCTAAAGGGGAACTACTGGCATCGGCGGAGCCTGGTGCAGAGGGGATTGTTTCTGCCATTCTCTCACGCGAAGCGCTTGACAAATACAGGGATGACATGCCTGTCTGGCGTGATGCGGATCCGTTTGATTTGATCTAGGCAAGAGGCAGTAGGCAGTAGGCAGTAGGCAGTAGTGAAGTAACTGCCAGTCATGTAGTTACTTAATGTATTGTCAACACTCTTGCCTCTTGCCTCTTGCCTCTTGCCTCTTGCCTATTGGCTACGGCCTGCTCCCAGCGCAGCGAGGAGCACCTCCGCCGGATGGAGGGCGATCATGCCTGTGCCATCTTTAACATGATGCCGGCAGCTGGTTCCGGGAGCAACGATTATGGTGGTGGCAGATGCCTTCCGCAACTCGGGAAACAACACAAGTTCGCCTACCTTCTGAGACAGGTCAAAATGCTCTTTTTCATAACCAAAGGCTCCTGCCATACCGCAGCAACCTGATGGTATTTCCCTGACAATGAAGTTTTTTGGTATAGCCAGGGCCTCAAGAACCGGAGCCGATCCTGTGATTGCCTTCTCCTGGCAGTGGACATGCACAAGCAACTCCGCCGGCTCCTCTGTGAACATCTCACTGTTAATCCTGCCGGCACTGAATTCCCTGGCAATGAATTCCTCCAGTGTAAAAGTGTGCTGCGCCAGCCTCAGTGCCGCCTGCCTGTGCTTGTCTCCTGCAAGGTCAGGGAACTCATCCCTGAATCCCAGGATGGCCGATGGCTCGATGCCGACGAGAGGCCGGGCCTCGCTGACAATGGGTGAAATAGTCTCAATGTTCTTGACTATCAGTTTCTTTGCCCTGCGAAGAAATCCTTTGGAGATATAAGTCCTTGCACTGGGGGCATTGGCGGTAACTGTGACGCGGTAACCCAGACGGGTCAGCAGTTTAACAGCGGCGATGCCTGCACCCAGGTCATTATGGTTTGTGAATTCATCCACAAACAGGCATATCTCCCCTGAAGGTGTCTGCGGGTTAAGTTTCTCCAGGTTTCTTCCAAGCCACCTGCGGAGGGTCCGTGGGGCAAGAAGGGGTATGCTCCGTTCAGGGGCAAATCCTGTCAACCTTTTGATTATCAGCGAGGTGAATTTATTTGCTGCAAAGAAGTTAAAGATACCCGGAATGAATGAAAAGAGGCTGTAGATATCCGGCAGGGAAGCAATCAGACGTGTACGCATTGAGGGGGGATGCACATCATTGTAATGCTGAAGGAACTCCGACTTCAGCTTGGCGACATCAACCCCTGACGGGCACTCGCTGCGGCACCCCTTGCAGGCAAGACAAAGGTCCAGCACCTCATATATCTCCCGGCTGTCCCAGGGGTTGTTTTTTTCGGCGTAGAGCATCTCCCTCAGGATGTTGGCCCTGGCACGGGTTGTCAGCTGTTCAT
>JAKAXP010000254.1 GCA_021816545.1 Bacteroidota bacterium | reverse complement strand
GTTCCGAATGGCAGAAACATTTTTCCAGTTTGCCGCAAAAATATAAAAATAATGATGCCCGCTCCGGAACTGTTATTTTTATCACAATGCTTCTGATCTAACTCCGGTATTTGAGGGGAGAGAGATCACAACGGAGATTCCGCACCGAAGTCCTGTCCATTCAGGGCTTACGTGATAAATGCCAACCTCTGAATCCCGGTGGCTTACTGATTTGAACTGACCGTTTCCTATTTGAAGCAGATACCCGGCCTGCAGTTCCAGATTTACCATGGATGAAATTGTCCAGCCAAACCTTACAGAAGGGTGAGTATAAAAGTTGATTGCCCTGTAATTCTGGTGAAAGTCAGAAACCGTATCTCCTACGGCAATCAAAGTCTCATCCACCTCCATACCTGTGACAATGACCCCTATACCGGCGACAGGTGTAAATGAGAGATGGTTACCAAGTGGTGGCAGGAGGTAACCGGCGGTGATTCCCGGAGATACTGAACTGAGTTTGCGGTCTGAGAGATATTCACCGGAATAATCTTTAAGTGAGACCCTGGAGCCGGTTGAATTATAATTAACCGTTATCCCCCAGTTAAAATCACCTTTTATTACTGAGGCAGCAGCAGCATACCAGAAGTATGGAGGAAATTCATCAACCACCACGGGGCTGAACGGCAGTGACTCATTAACTATTTCAATGAATGTCTTCAGGTTCTGCATTCTGTAAGTACCCGCTCCGGCAGTGACTGAAACATTAAATTCCTGTGCAATAAGATTCACCGAATAAAGCTGGGCTGCCAAAAGTACTGTCACGTAATATTTAAAAGACCTGCCTGCCATTTTAAAGTAGATATTTCTAATGTTTACAGGACTTTTTCATCTCAGGAAGTACCTTAAACCGTTCCTGTAGAATACTGATCCGCCGCAAAGCTTCAGCATTCCGTTATATGCATTGCTAAAACTCACCTGAAACCTGTACAGGATACTGCCATCGTCAAGGCTTCGGATCGTAACCCTGTAGGGGGAGATACATAGTATCATCCTGTTGTAAAAGTCGATGTCAAGAAGGGTTTCATCAGGTGTCAGGAAGGAGTTCTGAATTTCCATGTCAGAGCATCTGACCTTGAAGAATGTATGCGAGGATGCATCCCACCTGGCTGCCATACCTGGTTCATCAGGCCAGAAAACAAAAAAATCACGATATGGAGTATCCGAGAGGGAAATGACATGCTCTGGAGTTATTATACCGTCATGCCATGAAAAGAGGTGAATTTCATGTTGGTTACGTAGGAATATATACCTGCCATCTGGAGATATGCCATGACCTCCACCGGTCAGGGAACCGTCCAGGCTGGCTAGCACGGCCTCGTTCCGGAAATCGTAAAGGGTACAGGTCTCCTGACCGATGACTATTGCCGTTCCAGAGTTTGAAACAGGCATTGGGTAGGAAAGTTGTCTGCTGGTGATGGCCGATATATCTGCCACCCTGTACCCGGAAAGATTAAATACAGATCCAACCGCCGCAGACTGCGAGTCACGAAGCCTTGCTGTAAAATATGACCCATCGGCGGATACAGAAGGATTATTAAAATAGATCCCACTAATTACCGGGTTGGGTGAAGGTTCTCCCACATAATCAAGGATGCTGTCAGAAAGCACCGAGTATCTCAACAGGTAATCAAGATAGGAATCGGCACCGGGGAGGGCGCCATGATAAAAGAATTCTGCCGGACCAGTCTGGAAGAATTCCTCAAATGCAGGTGAGGGATAACCCACCATGACCTCTATCCGGGGAGTGGCAAATAGTGACATAGATGAGTAGTCTGCCATATATGAAGGATCTTTGTACTTCGGCACAATGACCAGCCAGAACTCCTTCTCTGCCCCGAAAAGAGAATCAGGAAGTAAAAAATGGCTCTGACCGGCATCAGTAGTGCGGTCCAGCACAAGATGTCCGTACCTGTTGTCTTTGGCAACAAGTACAATGGTGTCAACGGCGGAATAGTACGTTGGCTTACCGAATGTAATATAATAGTTGTTGTTGCGGTCAGGACTCCAGCCTGCCATATTTACTTCAGGAAGTTCTATGTTCCCGTAATAAACCGTTTGCCCGTTTTTGCTGTCAATATATGATACGGAATACGTTCCTCCCTGCCCCACATATCCTTTATCAGTGAATTCACAGGTGAAGGTCTTCGCAATCTCTTTGTTCCTGAAAGAAACCGAATATTCAATCTGTTCAACACCGGCCGGAGGCCATCTCAGCCTGAGGAACCCATCTTTGGCAAATGCTGTCACCTTTTTGTATGGTGTATCAAGGATCCTGACTGCCCATTCCCCTACGGTAATTACCGATCCCTCCATTTCAAGGGAGTCAGCCAGACTACCCGTACCTGAAGCTATGCAGACTTCCAGTCTGAGTCTGTGCCAGCCGTCAGGACTGCTGAATGGGGGAAGCTCGAAGAAACCCCGGGCAGACTTTACTGTCTCACCGGGGCTGGCATCAAGATACCATTTGATCCAGCTAATCTCATGTCCCTGACATTCAAAGCTATACCATATATGCCTGTAGGGGAGTATCGCGGTGTCGCGGTCAATCGGCAGATCGAGCTCAAGTGTTTTTAATGACGGGGTTTGTCCTGGCGGTTGAATGTTCCTTTCAGAAAGACCTTTGGGCTCATACTCGCATCTTAACAAAAGCAAGAGCATAAGGATCATCCCCACTAAAAGTCGCAGAATCTTCATTTGCAGACTATAAACAGATACTTGTAATTGCTCGGTTAAAATTAATGAATATTTAGTTGGATACAAAAGAATATAGCCATACCGGGCAGTTAATCAAGAAAGGCTGTCATCCTGTCTGCCAGGTTCTCAATATCATCTTTACGGGCAACCTGGTTAATCCATTCTTCCGGGATACCCTCCATACCGTAAAGCAGGCCTGCCAGCCCGCCTGTCACTGCCGCAGTGGTGTCAGTATCCTCCCCCAGGTTGACAGCCTTCAGCACTGCTTCGCTGTAACTTCCTGTATTAAGCAGGCACCAGATCGCCGCCTCAAGGGTATGGATCACATACCCGCTGCTGAAGATCCTCTCCTCCGGCAAAAGTGCAATGTCATCCTTAAGCAGCCGCTCAAACGGATCCAGTTCACCCGGGTTTGTCCCTGCGTCAGTTATGTAACCGGGAAAGTCCTTTTGCAGGTTCCGGAAGATCTCAGATTTGTCTCTTCCTTCAAGGATCTGCCTTGCAAATTCGAGGTAATAAAAGCAGGCAATAACAGAACGGATGTGTCCATGCGTTATGGCTGAGACCTTTCTTGTCACTTCAAAGCGCTCACCCACAGGTTTTTCAACCAGATGAAACAACAGAGGGATGATCCGCATCAGGGAACCGTTTCCGTTTGATGCTTCATCGGTGCAGCCAGCGAGGTCGGGTCGTATACCGGAGGCAAGCCGGGCAATGGCTTTTCGGGTTGTGCCGCCAACATCAAAGACTTCACCGAAAGCAGTCCAGTAACCATCATGAAGCCACCTGACAAAATTCTGCCCGACTGTGTTTAGGTCAAACTCTCTCGTAAGTGCCTCAGCCAGGCAGAATGTCAGTGAGCTGTCGTCTGACCATGTTCCGGGGGGCAATCCGTAAGTACCGTAACCAGTCATGTCGGTCACCGGCTGCCGTCTGATAGTCTCCCTTGAGTTAAACTCGGCAGGCACTCCCAGGGCATCTCCCACAGCCACACCGAACAGGGCGGAA
>JAKAXP010000014.1 GCA_021816545.1 Bacteroidota bacterium | reverse complement strand
CTTCAGCTTGGCGACATCAACCCCTGACGGGCACTCGCTGCGGCACCCCTTGCAGGCAAGACAAAGATCCAGCACCTCATATATCTCCCGGCTGTCCCAGGGGTTGTTTTTTTCGGCGTAGAGCATCTCCCTCAGGATATTGGCCCTGGCACGGGTTGTCAGCCGTTCATCCCCGGTGGCCATATAGCTGGGGCACATTAGGCCTCCGATCACGCTGCTCTTTCGGCAGTCGCCTGACCCGTTGCACTTTTCCGCAGCCCGTACCACCCCTCCGGATTCGGAGAAGTCATAATATGTCCGGAGCTCCGGCGTAGGTCTGCCCGGCTCGTACCTGAGCCAGCGGTCCATGGGAGGGGTGTTTATTATCTTACCGGGATTGAGTATGCTATCCGGGTCAAAAACCCTCTTTATCCGCTTGTTCAGCTCATAGTTATGCTCTCCAATGATCAGTGGTATGAACTCACCTCTGAGGCGGCCGTCGCCGTGCTCGCCGCTCATCGAACCGTGATACTTTTTTACTGTGCGGGCAGTCTCCTCGGCTATGATACGCAGCAGTTTTGCCTCACCGGAATCCTTGAGGTTGACAAGGGGCCTTATATGGAGCTCGCCGGTGCCAATATGTGCATGATATACAGACTCCTTACCGTAGGTGGCCAGCATATCTTCAATGTCAGCAACAAAATCACCAAGCATGGTGACGTCAACTGCACAGTCCTCTATAAGCGAAATAGGTTTTGCATCTCCTGGCATGTTTGACAGAATGCCCAGCCCTGCCTTGCGCAGGTCCCATACTCTTTTGACATCAGCGCCCCACACCAGCGGAAAGGCATATCCAAGTCCCTCAGCCCGCATCTCAGTCTCCATTTCAGCAGCTGTGACGAGAATCTCATCGCGGCTGTCAGCGCAGAATTCCACAATCAGGAGTGCTCCCGGCTCACCTTCAATGAAGAAACGGTTCCGCTTCTGGCTTTCGACCTTGGCTGCGAGGGTCAGGATGTTGTTATCCATAAGCTCAACTGCCCACGGTTTATGCCTGAGCGCTATCAGGTTGGCCCTGAATGCATCATTGCGGTGACCCAGGTGAACACAGGAAAGTGCCTTCACGGGCGGTGGCAGGAGCACCAGTCCCAGTTTTGCCTCGGTGACAATGGCCAGTGTCCCTTCCGACCCGCAGATCAGCCTTGCGAGGTTGATCCTGCGTGATGCTCCCGGGGTGAACGGCTCGCTGTATAACAGGTCGTCAAGAGCATACCCGGTATTTCTGCGGGGTATTGTGATATCCGGGTAATCACGCCTGATCGCATCCCGGTTATACGGGTCTGACATAATCCTGTCTATCTCCCTGTATATCTCACCCTCAGCGGTTTGCAGGCTGCATTTATACCTGTACTGCTCTTCATCAAGCTCACCGAAATAAACCTCGGAACCGTCATGTAGCAACGCCCTTACCTCGATGATATGATCCCTTACCGAACCGTAAACAAGGGAGTGCAGGCCGCAGCCGTTGTTCCCGATCATTCCTCCAAGGTTGCACCGGCTGGAAGTTGATGTCTCCGGTCCGAACATGAGACCGTGATTTCGCAGGATGGCATTGAGTTCATCGGGGACAACTCCTGGCTCCAGCCTGACCCATCCCTCATCAACGTTGATTTCCAGGATATTGCCAAAATGACGGGACAGATCCGCTACTATTCCTGAACCCACAACCTGTCCTGCCAGTGATGTGCCTGCCGCTCTCGGAATGATGCCTGTGCGATGCTTCGCGGCAAACGCAAGCAGATTCCTGAGATCCATAGTGTGGCGCGGATAGACAACTGCCATCGGTTCTTCGCGGTAAATGGAAGCATCAGTGGCATACATAAGCCTCGAACTCAGGTCATGCCTCACCTCACCTTCGAGGAGAGAGGCCAGCTGGTCGATATCAGACGAAGAGATTCGGGTACCCATTCTGCAAAAATACGGTTTCAAAAATAGGGATTTGAAGGCTTAACGTCAGGACCCTGATCGTATTTTCGAAAAAAAATGACTAAAATTTGAAAATTCTGACTTTAATCATGTAGTTGACAATTGCGCGATTACACTTTTTTCGTACTTTTACCCCGATGGATTTAACAAACTAAATTATTGATATACAATGGAATTGCTTGAACAGATCAAAATGAATGCCAGGCGGCACAACAAAATGATTGTATTGCCGGAAGGAACTGAGGAGAGGACCCTTAAAGCAGCAGATGCCGTGCTGGCTGAGGGGATTGCGCGAATCACCCTGCTCGGAAACCCTGCGGAAATTGAGACCATGGCTGCCTCATTTGGTCTGAAGAATATCAGCAAGGCGATTATAATAAACCCGCTTGACCATCCCAGGAAGAAACACTACATCGACACCATGGTTGAGCTCCGCAAGAGCAAGGGACTGACAGTTGAGGAGGCATCGAAGCTTATTGAGGATCCGCTTTACCTGGGCGTAATGATGATCAAGTGCGGTGACGCTGACGGCGAGGTGGCAGGAGCAAGGAACACAACAGGTGACGTACTCAGGCCGGCATTCCAGTTTGTAAAGACAGCCCCGGGCATTTCCGTGGTTTCGGGCGCCTTCATCATGATATTGAAAGACAAGGAGTTCGGTGCTGACGGCATAATCGTCTTCGCCGACGGCGCAGTTCATCCGGATCCGACTGACAAGGAACTGGCAGAGATAGCAGTGGCTACAGCCCGCACAACAAAAACGATTGTCGGGGTGGAACCCAAGGTCGCCCTTTTAAGCTTCTCAACCATGGGAAGCGCCAGACACCCGCTTGTTGACAAGGTGGTGAGCGCCACGAAGATGGCTAAGGAAATGGCCCCGGAATTCATGTTCGAGGGTGAGCTTCAGGCAGATGCAGCCCTGATAGAGGCGATAGGCCAGAAGAAAGCCCCGGGAAGCAAGATAGCAGGAAAGGCAAACGTCCTCGTTTTCCCCAACCTTGAGTGCGGCAACATCGCATACAAGCTTGTGGAACGTCTTGCACATGCACAGGCAATAGGTCCGGTATTGCAGGGGATGGCAGCACCCATCAACGACCTCTCCAGAGGCTGTTCCGTCAGTGATATCATTAACGTAGTCGCCATAACCGCCAACCAGGCAGCCGGCTTAACAAAATAATCCAAAGAAAATCATGAACATTCTCGTATTGAACTGTGGCAGCTCATCCATAAAGTATCAGCTGTTTGACATGGGAGAAAGCGCCAAAGTACTGGCAAAAGGACTGCTCGAAAGAATCGGCCTGACTGACGGAATACTGACCCACAAGCCCACCGGCAAGGATCCTTACAAGGTAGTACTTGATATCCCGGACCATACAGTAGGCATCAACATGGTGATGGAGGCTCTTGTCAACCCGGTTCACGGTGTCATCAAAAGCATTTCGGAAATAAAGGCAGTGGGCCACCGTGTGGCTCATGGTGGGGAAAACTTCAAGGAATCGGTGCTTATTGACAACGATGTGAAGCGCGATATAGAAAACTGCGCTGAGCTTGCACCGCTGCATAACCCTGCTCACCTGAAGGGGATACTCTCCTGCGAGAAACTGTTGCCGGGGATACCGCAGGTGGCTGTATTTGACACCTCATTCCACCAGACAATGCCTGATTATGCATACATGTATGCAATCCCGTACGAGTATTATGAAAAATACCGCATCCGTAAATACGGCTTCCACGGGACCAGCCATAGGTTTGTGGCTGAAAAAGCCTGCAGGATGCTGGACATGGACCTTTTCAAATCAAAGATAATCACCTGCCACCTTGGCAACGGCGCCTCTATCACAGCTATCGAAAACGGGAAGTCAATAGATACATCCATGGGATTCACCCCGGTTGACGGATTGATTATGGGGACCCGTACCGGAGAGATAGATCCCGGTGTTCTGCTGTATCTTGCTGATAAAGAAGAGCTGAGCGTCAGCGGGGTTAATAACCTGATCAACAAAAAGAGCGGTGTGGCCGGGATTTCCCAGCTTTCATCCGATATGCGTGACCTCGAGATTGCTGCCAATGAGGGCAATCCGAAAGCTCTGCTGGCCCTCAACATGTATGCTTACAAGATAAAGAAGTTCATCGGGGCATATGTGGCTGCAATGAATGGCATTGACCTGCTGATATTCACCGCCGGTGTTGGAGAGAATGATTTCAACGCAAGGAAGATGATATGTACCGGGATGGAGTATCTGGGGATAGAAATCAATCCGGATGTTAATCACGGTGTCAAGGGGAAAGACCTGATTATTTCCACCCCTTCATCGAGGGTTAAGGTGATGGTGGTCACAACTGACGAAGAGTTCGTTATTGCATCCGACACTAAAGCAATAGTTGAGAAGTTTACTCACTAAATATTAATTATCATGGTTTTAAAGCACCTAACCGAACTCAGGCAACTGCTTGTTGACAAGCCTACAAGGCGACTGGTTCTTGCAGCGGCACAGGACCATAACTCCCTCTCCTCGGCCCTGATGGCTGCCCGCGACGGCTTCATTGAACCCATACTTGTCGGTGACAGGGAAGCCATTCAAAGGATTGCTGCGGAAAATAACATGGACATAACCGGAATGAGGGTGGTGCACGAACCTGACACCGAGATGGCGGTGGAGATAGCCGTCAGGATGGTGCGCAGCAACCAGGCTGACATATTAATGAAGGGCAAGGTGGGAACGTCATCCCTTCTCAAGGGGGTGCTTAATAAGGAATGGGGGTTGAGATCTGGTTCCCTGCTCTCTCATTTTGCAATATTTGAGGTGGCGGCTTACCACAAGCTCATTGCAGTCACTGATGTGGCAATGAATATTGCTCCCAACCTGCAGGATAAGATCGCCATAGTCAATAACTCAGTCGCTTGCCTCAACAGGCTGGGAGTGGAGATGCCGAAAGTGGCTGTACTTGGCGCTGTGGAGATGGTAAGCGAGAACATGCAGGCAACCCTTGATGCCGCGCTGCTTTCAAAGATGAACCAGCGTGACCAGATAAGGAATTGCATCATCGACGGACCTCTTGCCTTTGACAACGCAATCAGCCTTGAGAGTGCCGTCCATAAGGGGATCAGGAGCGATGTGGCAGGCGATACTGACCTGCTGATTATGCCTGACATAGAGGTTGGCAATGTGCTTTATAAATCGCTTGTATTCTTTGCCCACGCAGGCGTGGCTGCGGTGATCCTGGGAGCAACGGCACCAATAGTGCTGACATCCAGGAGCGACTCTGACCAGGCGAAATACTTCAGCATCCTCCTTGCTGCGGCAATATCAAGACAGGACTGATATGATCACGAGCCTCGGACAGATGGCCGAAGCTGTCAGGTCGTCAGGAATCAGGAAGAAGATAGCAGTTGCATGGGCGCAGGACCCGAATACGGTCGGCTCACTGCACAGGGCGGTTTGTGAGGGATTCGTTGAAGCTTTCATGATCGGCCGCCGGGAAAAGATAATAAACACCTGCAGGGAAACGGGGGCTGATCCGGACCAGTTCAGAATTGTGGATGCGGATGATGAGAAGGAAGCCGCAGAGATGGCTGTCGCTATGACCCGTTCGGGCGAAGCTGATGTGGTGATGAAAGGCCTGGTGGGAACTGACAAGTTTCTTAAGGCTGTCATGGACAAGGAGAAGGGTTTGCTTCCACCCAAAGCGGTAATGAGCTACGTATGTGCCGTGGAGATTCCCGCTTACCGTAAGCTGCTGTTTATCACCGATACTGCAGTGATTCCCTTCCCTGACCTCGACCAGAAAGTGGCAATGGCCCGCTATGCTGTTGATATGGCTCACCGGTTCGGAATAGAAAGACCAAAGGTGGCCCTGATAGGGGCATCCGAGAAGGTGAGTAGCCATTTTCCCAATACACTCGACTATTCAGTAATGTGCAAAATGGCTGAAAGGGGGCAGATAGGCGGGTGCGTGATGGACGGCCCGGTTGACCTTTTTCTGGCATGCGATCCTGAGAGTGTCAGGATCAAGGGGGTGGATACCCCTCTGGCCGGAGATGCCGATATTCTACTTTTCCCTTCACTGGAGTCGTGCAACCCGTTCTACAAGGGGCTGATGCTTTTCGGCAGCGGAGAACTTGCAGGGATGATCTGCGGCACCGCAAAACCGGTTGTAATGATGTCAAGAAGTGAAAGCGAACTTTCAAAATACTACTGCGTGGCACTCTCATGTCTGATGGCCTCGCAAAACCTGTAAACATATGAAGGATAAGATTATACTGGCCATAAACCCTGGTTCAACGAGCACCAAGTTCGCCCTTTACAGGGGAACCGACATGGTCATGCAGAAAACATTAAGGCACAGCACCGAAGACCTTGCAGTATTCGGGCGGATGACCGACCAGCTTTCTTTCAGGTACGGAGTGATAGCGGAGGCACTGAAGGAACTGAAGACAGACCTCGGTGATATCGCTGCCGTGGTTGGCAGGGGAGGATTGGTAAACCCGATTGAATCAGGAATATATGAGGTCAATGACCTGATGAAGAAACACCTGTCGGAAGCTGTCAACGGTGAGCATGCAAGCAATCTCGGGGCGTTGCTGGCTGATATGGTTGCGGGACCGTTGCCCGGGGCAAAAGCCTATATAGTTGATCCGGTGGTGGTAGACGAACTTGAACCTGTGGCAAGGCTCTCAGGTCATCCGCTCATTAGCAGGAGATCGATATTTCATGCCCTGAACCAGAAGGCTGTTGCGAGGATTTATGCAGCTTCCGTTGGAAAGGAATACGAGGATCTTAACCTGATAGTAGCCCATATGGGTGGCGGAATAAGCGTTGGCGCGCATCGCAGGGGAAGGGTCATCGATGTCAACAATGCACTGAACGGTGACGGACCATTCTCACCGGAGCGCAGCGGCGGTTTGCCAGCCTGGCAGCTTGCAGAGCTCTGCTTCAGTGGCAGGTACACCCCTTCTGATATAAAGTCAATGATTGCCGGCAAGGGCGGGATAGTTGCATACCTCGGAACAAATGACCATATGGAAGCCTCGAATCGTGCCGAAGCTGGCGATGAGAGGGCAGCGCTTGTGCTTCGTGGATGCAGCTATCAGACAGCCAAGGAGATAGGGGCGATGTCCGCAGTCCTGGAAGGCAAGGTTGATTGTATTATCCTCACAGGCGGACTGGCCTATGATGCAGTTCACATAGAGCAGGTAAGGAGCATGATAAGCCACCTGGGCCCGGTGTTTGTTTACCCCGGTGAGGATGAGCTCAAAGCTCTGGCGTTTAACGGGTACCTGGCCATCAGCGGGCACATTTCGGTAAAGCATTACCTGGGATAGACAATAGACAGTAGACAGTAGGCAATGGTGAAGTTATTGTAAGACATCCTGTTACTGTATCTGTTGTCAACCCTAATGCCTATTGCCTATTGCCTCTTGCCTAAGGAACTGACAATGCCACCGGCAATATCTTCCCGTTAAAGAACCTGTTCCCGTTTAAGGCAAAATCGGCTATAAAGCGTGCCATATCTGAAGGTGATACAGGTGCAGTGAACCCCGGGAAAGCCTTCTGAAACATCTCAGTCTGCACTGCCCCCGGGCAGAGGCAGTTGAATGAAATACCCCTTTCGGCGTACTCTGCAGCCAGGCACTCGGTCAGCACTGCCAGCGCCCCCTTTGTTGCACTGTACCATGCAAGACCAGGAAACTTAAGGCTCCCCTGGAATCCCCCCATACTGCTGATATTTACCACATGTGAGCCCCTACCAAGAAGAGGAAGCAATTCAGCAATGAGCATGGCTGCGGATGTAAAGTTAACTGCCACCGAGGAAGCAACGTCAGCCTCTGTATGATCCTCAAAGGGTTTGTTGACCAGATGTCCGGCATTGTTTATCAGTATATCCAGCCTTCCGGCTTCATCTTCAAGCCTCTTTTTAAGCCCGCTAAGCGACGATCGGCCGGAGGTGATGTCGGTGGGCACGGCAATTATATTTTTATTTCCTGCTGCCTCTGAAAGGCTTAAAAGCAGATTCCTGTTGCGTGCTATTGCATAGATCCTGTTACGTGGCTCTTCGGAGAGCCTCAGGGCTACCTCCCGGCCAATACCTGAAGAAGCCCCTGTTATTACTATATTCATCTTATTGTCAGTGTTATATAACTGTCCTGTTTTTTTTGATTTACGGAACTACGGTAAATGTACTTAATTTTCATTTTATTTGTAGCCTCAAAATGAGGATGCTGCATCAATGAAGAAGATATTGGCAATGGCACTGTTCCTGGCGATAGTCGCTTCAGCAGCAGGACAGGTGCCCGTTACAGAAAAGACCGGAGAGAGACCTCCGTTAAGGCAAAGGCTCTTTTTCGGCGGATCATTCGGCCTGCAGTTCGGAACTGTCACCAATATCGAGGTGGCACCCCTGGCAGGAATATGGCTGCTTCCAAGAGTGGCCATTGGAGCCGGACCGTCATTCCAGTATTATAAGGACCCGTTTGGCAGGACATCCATTTATGGTGGCCGGACAATGCTGCAGCTGACTCTGGTTCAGGATCTTAATAATGTCATCCCGATAGGGTGGAACATGGGTATATTCGTAAACGGAGAGTATGAATTGCTAAGCCTTGAGCGTGATTTTTTCACTTCGACTCCCGGAGCTGATGGCAGGTTTCTTTACGGAAGTTTCCTGGCCGGAGCAGGGATTTCACAGCCTACCGGTAAAAGGTCCAGCATGAACCTGACATTTTTGTGGTGTATTACCGGAAATGAGTACGGAATTTATGATAATCCGGAGATCAGGGTTGAGTTTTATTTTTAATTGAGATATTTAACTTGAAGATAAATCAGATCATATAGTTATGAAAATTGAAAACAACAAATTTGCCTCACTGGTTTATACTCTTCATGAGGGTGGCAGGGACGGCAGGGTAATTGAAACCGTTGAGGAGGCAGCGCCTCTCACTTTTGTGTTCGGAGCCGGCAGGCTTTTACCTGCATTTGAAGCAAACCTTGAGGGACTTGAAGAGGGGTCTGTGTTTGAATTCAGCCTCGCTGCTGCTGATGCTTACGGTGAGGAGCGGGAAGAGATGGTGATAAGCCTTCCGAGAAATATATTTGAGGATGAGGGTGTTCTCCGCAGCGAAATATGCTATGTGGGCAACACTGTTCCTATGATGGATTCCCAGGGTAACAGGATGAACGGGGTTGTGGTTGAGATAGGCGATGCCTTTGTGAAGATGGATTTCAATCATCCACTGGCAGGCACTGATCTTCATTTCTCAGGAAAGGTTCTGGGTGTCCGTGAAGCCACTGCAGAAGAGCTTATGGGCCCGTCATCCGGCGGTTGCTCGTCATGTGGCAGTAAAAGCAGCGGCTGCGGCGGAAGCTGCGGATGAGAATCAGTCAGCGCTCGGCAGTCCTCAGTCTGCAGTCAATTAATTATTTCGCAACTGCTGACTGCCGACTGGTACTGCCGACTATACTGTCAGCTGTTCCCCTTCTGATTTGGCAATGATAACCGCACCGCAGGTGTCACCGTACACGTTTATGGCGGTGCGGAACATGTCAAGGATACGGTCTACAGCAAGGATAAGTCCTATACCTTCAAGCGGCAGGCCTACTGCATTCAGAACGACAGCCATCATTACAAGCCCTGCCATGGGTATGCCTGCGGAGCCTACAGCTGCAAGCAAAGCTGTGAATATCACCACCATCTGCTGACCGAATGACAGGTCTATCCCGTAAGCCTGTGCTATGAACATCACGGCCACGCACTCATAAAGTGCTGTGCCGTTCATGTTTACGGTGGCTCCCAGGGGAATCGTGAAACTCGTAATCTTGTTTGAAACTCCGTTCTTGCTCTCCACAGCTTCCATAGTTACCGGAAGTGTGGCGTTTGATGAGGATGTTGAGAATGCAGTAAGGAGGACAGTCGACATGTTCCTCATGTGCTTGATCGGATTAGCCCTGCCAAGGAATTTTACAAGCAGGGGCAGGGTGATGAAACCCTGCACGACAAGACCCAGCAACACTGTCAGGAAGTAGATTCCCATGCTGCTGATGATCTCCCCGACCTGGTTTCCGCTGTTGATCTGCTGCGAGAGAACCTTCGCAATAATGCTGAAAACCCCGAGAGGGGTGAACTTGATTACAAAGAGCGTGATCTTCATGATCACATCGAGGATGGAGTTTACGACGTCAACAAGGAGAACGCGTGATTTCTCCCCTACACGTGTGACGAAGAATCCTGCCAGTATGGCGAAGAAAATAATTGCAAGCATATTTCCTTCTGACATTGCCCTGATTATATTGGTAGGAACTATATTCAACAGAACCTGCCCGAAACTCTCCTTGCCGGCAGAAATTTCCTCCACTGGCACCTGCAATCCAAGGTCGGCACCCACACCGGGTTTGATTAGCTGGACAAAGAAGAAACCGGTCAAAATTGCCAGGAGGGTTGAAAAGACATAATACCCCATCGTTTTAAGCCCAAGCCGGCCGAGGTTCTCGGCGGTACCCACGCTGGCCACACCGGTCATGATCGAACAGAAAATCAGCGGAACGATCACCATGTTCAGGCCTCTAAGAAAAACGTCACCCATCCAGTTCGTGTATCTGGTCAGGTGAGGGAAGAAATAACCAAACAGGCCGCCAAGGGCGAGCATTATAAGTATCTGCCAGTGCATCGCCAGGGAAAATCTCCTTTTTACCATACTTAAGATGTTTGTCTGATGCAGGATCCGATCCCGCATGAAATTACAGAGTCTGAAGATAATCAAAAGAATACTCCGTAAAAGATGTTTTAAATTATGTTTCCAGAATTCAATTTTCCCGGGAAGGGGCAGGATTGGAAGAAAAAATTCGATTCTCAGCGACTTCAGAATATTTCAGGGAAATAACCTTTTCCCCCACGTCCCGATAGCACTCCCTCATAACTGAATTGCCCCCCATTACAGATGTAAACGCAAAGAAGTAGTCATTCATATACACTTGTAATTACATGTGTAATCGATTATTGATTATGAATGTAAAGAATTATTGTCAATAATAATGTGATAACATAATATGCAATATATCAATATGTTATAATATTCAACTGATCTAAGTATAAACCTGGGCTTAGAGACCGCAATCAAATAGCATTAGATTTTGGCTTATGTAAGTAGTAAAACGCTATATATCAGTTTAAATAAGATTCTAAACTGAAGTTATAATTCAATATATTACGATATTAAATGCAATAAACCCAGACGAAATACAATGGTATTGTGCTGTGATGTATTCATAGCATTACAAATGTAAATCTATAAACATGACACATGTAAAACGGATAGTAGTTACATTTGTAAAAATGATTATTGCTTATGAAAGACCGGATACTTGCCTTTCTTCAGAATGAAAACAAGAGTTATGCTCAATTTGCTGAGGAAATTGGAGTTCAGCCCTCGGGTATTTCCCATATACTCTCCGGAAGGAACAATCCAAGCCTGGATTTCGTGATTAAGATGCTGCACAGGTATCCTTCCCTCTCGGCCGACTGGTTGTTGTTCGGAAAGGGTCCGATGTACAGATATCTATCTCAGCCAACCCTGTTTGATACTGATGAGCCGACAGCCAGCGTGGAAAATGCGGCACCCAGCCAGGATCATGAATTCACCGATGACAAAAACATGTCCATGCCGGAAAATTTCCTTAAGCAGCAGGATTACAATGAACAGGAATGGCCTGGGGGGGCACCCCGTGACTCAGTTGGCAGGAAAGCTGAACGAATAGTAATGTTTTATTCTGACAAAACTTTTACTGAGTACATTCCTTCATGACAGATTCAGTCCAAATTGTCTATTTTTGCACTCAAGGAGGGTTGATGAAAAAACGGATTGAGGATCTTACTGTAATTGAGAACAGAAGGCTTGCTGAAAGCTTTTTTCTGATAAAGGTTTCTTCCCCCGGAGGATTGCCTGAGATCAATCCCGGGCAGTTTGTGCAGGCTCTTGTAACCGAGAGTCCTGCCACATTTCTTCGCCGGCCGCTGTCAGTACATGACGTTGACCGTAACATGAACACTATTTCCCTGCTGGTTCAGATAGCAGGTCCGGGTACTGAACGATTGTCACGGCTGAACCCCGGTGAGAAGCTCAACCTCGTTTACCCGCTGGGAAACTCCTTTACCCTTCCCTCTGAGGGCGAGAAAGTATTGCTGACCGGCGGCGGATGCGGTATGGCTCCTCTTCTCTACCTCGGAAGAAAGATAAGTGAATCGGGCGTACAGCCTCATTTTGCCCTCGGTTTCCGCAACCGTTCCAGGATACTTGGTCATGACGAATTTAAAACCCTCGGACCTGTCCATCTTTCTACTGAGGACGGTTCAGAAGGCCATAGGGGCTTTGTGACTGATATTCCGGCTTTCAGGGATGAAAAATGGGACAGGATATATTGCTGCGGCCCCGAGCCAATGATGAAGGCCGTTGCTGCAGCATGTATCAGAAGGGGTATCTTCTGCGAGGTTTCCCTTGAAAACCTCATGGCATGCGGACTTGGAATATGTCTGTGTTGTGTGGTTCCAACCACTTCAGGAAACCTCTGCTCTTGTACTGACGGACCCGTGTTCAATGTAAATGATCTCAAATGGCAGACCTCAGGATAAAGATAGGACCGCTGGAGTTCCGCAATCCGGTCATCCTCGCCTCCGGAACATGCGGTTACGGGGCTGAACTCGAAGATTTCATGGATCTTTCAGAGCTTGGAGGTATTATTGTCAAGGGAACAACGCTGGAACCCAGGGAAGGAAACCCTTACCCACGTATGGCTGAGACACCTTCAGGAATGCTGAATGCCGTCGGTCTGCAAAACAAGGGGATCGACTATTTTGAGAAAAACATATACCCTCATCTTGCTGAATATGACACACATGTGATTGTCAATGTGAACGGCAATACAATTGAGGACTATGTGGAACTTTCGCGCCGGCTTGATGAGCTGAAGGCTATTCCGGCTATTGAGCTCAACATTTCTTGTCCCAATGTAAAGAAAGGGGGTATGATCTTCGGAACCAATCCTGCCTCTGCCCGCGAAGTTATTTCGGCAGTCCGGAAGGTTTATCATAAAACGCTAATTGTCAAGCTTTCACCGAACGTTACTGATATTACTGAATTTGCCAGGATCTCCGAGGAGGAGGGTGCCGAGGCAGTCTCCCTGGTCAATACTCTTCTTGGTATGGCCATAGATGCCAGGACAATGAGACCGAAGCTCTCAACCATAACAGGAGGGCTTTCCGGTCCGGCTATCAAGCCGGTGGCCCTCAGGATGGTATGGCAGGTTGCCAGGGCGGTCAGAATACCTGTCATCGGGCTGGGAGGTATTATGAATGCGGAGGATGCCATAGAATTCATCCTTGCCGGGGCTACCGCGGTTCAGGTCGGAACAGTCTCATTCATTGATCCCGGTGCGGGCACATCAATTGTGAAAGGGATCGAAAAATACCTTGTTGAAAAAGAATTCGACTCTGTCAGCAGAATTACAGGTCTTATAAATAGGAATTGAGTTCAATTTGCTTTAAATTTGTAACTTTAAAGGCAAAATAGTATTCAATGACTAAATTATAGAAAGAAATCATGGCAGAAAATTTGCAAATTGACAATCTGGACAGAAAGATCCTCGACATCATAACCAAGAACGCAAGGATACCTTATCTCGAGGTGGCGCGTGATTGTAATGTTTCAGGTGCGGCTATTCATCAGAGGGTCCAGAGACTGATCAGGATCGGTGTCATCAAGGGTTCGGAATTCAAGGTTGATCCTATCATGGTGGGATTCAGGACATGTGCCTATATAGGTCTTTATCTTGATAATCCAGGCAAATACAAGGAAGTAATAAGCAGGCTTAAGGATATTGCTGAAGTAATTGAATGTCATTATACTACAGGTAATTACTCACTGTTTATCAAGGTTTACACGCGCGACAACGAGCATCTCCGCGAAGTACTGACCGAGAAGATCCAGGCAATTCCCGGCGTGATGCGCACAGAAACACTTATCTCTCTCGAGGAGTCAATAAGCAGGCAGATACCGGTACTCTCAAAATAACCTGAGAGCGAACAGGATATAGAATATATCCAGTCATTTTCCTCATATCGCTGTAGTTGCGGTATGGAACAGCTTCTGACATTATGGAGGATTACAGAATCTTACCAGTTAATGAAGCTTACAATGACCAGATCCTGAGGATAATGGAGGCGGCTCCAATCCAGGCAAAAGGACTGGTCATCCGCTTTGACAAATCTCCGGATGTTTTTGCATTGCCCCGAATGAAGTACTCCGAGTGCTTTCATGTCGGGTTCTTTTCAGATGAAAGCCTGAAAGGTGTTGCATCCCTTGGATTCCATAATTCCCTTATTGAAGGAAAGGAGGAAAACATATTCACCCTGTTCAACTTCTACATATTGCCGGAAGCCAGGGGGAATCACCTGTCTGCCAGGGCAATCAGGGAGTTCATTCCCCTGATAAGGGAACGGGCGAGGTATGGAATCGCCATCACAATGAGGGGCAACAAACCGGCAGAATCTTATATCAGCCATACCGGAAACAGCTTCTTGCCTCCTTCCTGTATTATTGACCGTTTGTGCATCAAATCAATAATACTCTCATCGCCCAGGAAGAACCAGACTCCGTTTAATGTACGAAATGCCGTCATTGAGGACATTACTGAAATAACCGCCCTCCTGAACACTGAGCACCGGCAGAGATTCATGGGGCTCAGGTTTACTGATGAGGGAATACTGGAAAACCTCAAAATAAGGGGACTGAATGTAAGTGATTACTATGTAGCGGTAAACAGGTCCGGCAGGATAGCGGGAGTGTGTCTAGCATGGGATAGCCAAACCTTTAGACGTACCACGGTTGTCAGGATTTCACCTGCATTACTGCCATTTCTGCTTTCCTACAGGCTGATGTCAGGGGTTTTGCCGATTGCTGCCTTTCCGGCAAAAGGAGACTGCTTCAGGGAACTGACAATTACCGATTATGCGGTTGCGGATCGCAATGTGCAGATTATGAATGCATTATTATGTGAGGTGTACAGACGCAACCTTAACAGAAAGTATCATTTCATTAATTTCGGCAGCTGTATGACAGATGATCTTCTGAGGGCGGCAGACAGCTTCTGGCATTTCAACACAGTTTCCAGTATTGTATTTACGAGCCTTGATACGGATAAATTCAACATTCCTGTCAGACTTCCCTACATTGATATAGCATTTCTTTAAATAACTTTGTATAATACACATATATACAGTACTTAAATATTAAGCAATAAAATACCGGACATACTGTGGAAAGTGTAAAATGGGATGAGAAATACATTGCTGTTGAAGAAAATGTAGAGCTTCGGGTGCTGGGTCTTTACCCGGCAAATAAAACACCTGGGATTCCTGTACTCATAATCAGTGGCCTGGCCACCCTGGTTGAGAGTTTTCAAGATGTGATATATGAGATAAGCAGACAGTCAGCGGTTTATTTTATTGAGACGCGCGACAGATTTACATCCCGAATAACAGGAAAGGCAAAATATGACATTCCCGCAATGGGTGGTGATATTGTCAAAATCATTGAAACACTTGGATTTAAAGAAAAAAGTTATGTACTGATGGGATATTCCTTTGGGGCAAGCATAATGTCTGACTGCTATGCTAATCTCAAGGAAAAGCCAAAATGCCTTATATTCATGGAACCAACCCCGGAATTCCATTATCCATGGTGGAGCCTGATAATCATAAGGTTGCTGGGCAAGCCTCTGTACAGGATCCTCAGACCGGTTGCAAAATGGTATATGCGGTCGTTTTATATTAACACGGCTGAAGATAACGAGATGGCTGTCATCTCAGGAAGATCTCTTGACAATGCCGATCCTGAAAAGCTGAAAAATACAATTCTGGCAATTGCCTCTTATAAAGTCTGGCCAAAACTTGAAGGAGTGACATGCCCCAGTCTTGTAGTGGGAACATCAAAGGACAGCCTTCATGTTCCTGAAGATATTCTGAGGATGGTAAAAGAGCTTCGTAATTGCACATACATCGATATGGAAACCAACCTCAGAACCCACAGCCCTGATATGGGAAGGCTGGTTTATAACTATATAAGGGATTTGGACAGATAACCAAAACAAAGAAAATCAACAGTATAGAGTAGTTTTATACTCTGCTGCCAAGCGTTACCTGAAGGATGCCATAGAATGGAAACCTGTCTTTCCGCTCTGCAATACCTGAGTCTTCAATTCCGATCGTAAAATCCTCCTTGCCCAGAGACAGAAAGTGGTTTTTCTGTAAATACCTGTAGCATAATCTGGTCCCGCTATTGCATCTGGTCCTGATCAGTTTCAGCAAATCGGCAAACTGATGCTGATCCGACCAGTCTCCGAGATTGGATAAATGTATCCCGGTGAAATATCCGTCGGGATTTTCCGAAAGCGCTTGCTGAATGGAGATGTTCTGAAAAGCAATTCTGCTGCTGTTTGCAGAGAGATGGTCCCTGTTTTCGGGTCTGAGATAATGAGGCAATGCCGCAGGTGTCATGCAGGTGCCGGTCAGGAAGTATTGCAGGAAGTAGTTTTCTGTTGCCGGATTGGCAATGCAAAAATCGCGGAATTTGCCGTAAAACCTTTCTCCGGTCGATTTATTGGCATGTATCAACGCCTGATCCTGAAGGCCTCTTTTTCTGTATATCGCAGGATGAAATGCTATTCTGAAGAGCAGTTGAATACTCTTCCTTGTTGCGATTTTGTTTTCAAAAATATAAATCTGCTTTTCAGTGTCAGAGGCTTCAATAAGATTCCGTATGTTGTCCCTTCCTATAAACAGTGATGCTACAGCTTTAAGTTTCCTGATGTACCTCTCGAACCTGCCGGCGTTGATTATTCCTTTTCTGATAAAGTGAATATTCTTATCCCAGAAGCTGGCATCTTCGGCTTTCAGCACCGGCCTGATAACATCCTTGTATAACTGTTCCCTTATGTTTTCGTCACATCTCATGTACCCGAGAAACTGGCCGTTGAGGGGACATACCAGTGTCATGGCTGAAACCAGTTTAAGGCGACAGAGTTTAATCTGTGAGTCTGAGATATCAACAGCTTTGATATCAATGTTCCTGTTCATACTTAAAAGTGAAAGGGGAACATCCCCCGCGCTTGCAAGTGACAGAATTTTGTCGCCTGGCTTCACATCCAGAACGAATTGTTCAGTTAAAGGATCTTCCTGGGAAAGTCCGAAGTCAAAAAGAAACGGAGCCATCTTCTTCTTCATAGAAATATTCATTTATGCCAAGGCTTATAAACTCTGTAACCGATTCCTGGTTTATGTGCCCTTTCATTGGCCATAATTAATCAGCCATTCTGAAAGGGTGCAGGTAATTGACCTAAGGTCCTTCAGGCTTAGAGAGAGAAACCGGTTCCCTATATGGCTACAGATTACCATTATGTTCTCATCCCTGTGGGGAAGCGGGGAAAGAATCATATCACTCAGGGTCATCGTAGAAAACTGTGCCTCTCCGAATTGCGAGTGCAATTGGATGTAAAACATCTTAGCCCGAGTTACATCATATCAAATTTACGCAATAACAGAATTAAAGTCAATTTTAGTTCACAAGATAAACGGCACGATTACTATGCAAGCGTCTTCTCCAGGCTCTGCAAAGAAGATTCAGGCCATTACATGCATTGAAAGAACCAGGAACCTGATTTTCCCTGAAGGATCTGTCAGAATGCTTAAGCAGGAGTTTTCAATACAGTATGGAACCAATCAGTAAGTGATTAAACTGAACTGAAGGCATGAAAAAAGATGTGCACTATATATAATTATTCCACTTATTCTTTTAAATTTATAGAAAATGACTGCCATGAAAAGATTCGGTTTTCCGTTGTTGCCTGTGGTTGTTTTCTGTCTTGCAGGTTTCCATAGTTGTGAGTTGTTTCCGGACTTCAATGATGATTGTGATTCAACAAAGATGATCGATGTAAAGGAACCGATCATTTACCTCAGATCGGTTCTCCCTCCGGGATCCATGAATATCGACTCGGATATTACGCGGAAACTGGCCAATGCCACACATGTTCAGGTATCAGGTTCGATTCAGAAGGTTTACTGCAACGGGAAAAAGAGCGGATACTTTGACTTTAGCCCTAATTTATATCCTGGTGATTATACTGAAGCGGAACTGACATCAGGGTTGTTCCTGCCGCAGCCTTATCAGTATAAATTCCAGAATGATCTTGACAAGCTGCTGGTCATTGTTACTTACAAGGCATGGTTTAGTGATGGAGCTATCTTTGAAAGCCATACTTTTACAGATGATTATTTCTTCAAGGATATCAAGTATGAAGTAAATCAGATTAAATACTATATCAAGTTAGATCAGCTTTTATTGGAAACTCAGTGGCGAAGGGTTAGTTCTTAACAATATTGTCTTCCGTCCAGAGGAGTGCTGACAGTTTCTGTCATCAGCACCTGCAGTGCAGGCGGCTCGAGCCGGCCAGAAACAAAAAAGGCAGCTTCCGCTGCCTCGTAATCCAGCTGGGGCTCGAACCGGTGCGAGCGAAAAGGAATGACCCGGTGGGTCATTCCAGCGAAGCAGCCAGACTACAGCGTTGGCGGGTTCGGGCATATGCCAAATAAAAAAGCAGCCTTCAGGCTGCTCTGTGATCCAGCTGGGGCTCGAACCGGTGCGAGCGAAAAGGAATGACCCGGTGGGTCATTCCAGCGAAGCAGCCAGACTGCAGCGTTGGCAAAATTG
>JAKAXP010000253.1 GCA_021816545.1 Bacteroidota bacterium | reverse complement strand
CTTCGAATCGGGTCTCGATGATTTTCCATTCATCGGGCTTAAAACGTGTATCAGTCATTTCTAACTATATGTTTCTCAGTTGTTTGATCGTTATTTTTTTCAGGTCGGGGATTACAATGTCAGCCCTGCCAAGCAGGTCAGGGCTTCCCACCCCCACACATTTCATTCCGCCGGCTATTGCTGCCTCTATTCCCGCCTGTGCGTCCTCGAATACAATGCACTGAGAGGGTGACAGCTTCATCTCCTCTGCTCCCTTAAGGAATACCTCCGGGTCAGGCTTGGCCTTTGATATTTTGTTTCCGTCGACTATCACGTCGAACATTTCGCGAAGCCCGATGCCGTCAAGTATTGTTCCGGCGTTTTTGCTGGCTGACCCGATTGCAGTGAGAATCCCCTCTTTCCTGAGAGCTTTCAGGAGTTGGACGCTGCCCGGGAGGATCTCGTCTGGTTTCATTCCTGATATGAACTCAACATACCAGCCGTTCTTGCGTGCTGCCAGCATCTCTTTTTCCTGATCGGTTACAGATATGCCCCCCTTGCTGAGAAGTATCTCGAGAGATGCCATGCGGCTTACCCCCTTGAGTGCCTCATTGTCTTCGAGTGTGAATATGAATCCCAGCTCCTTGGCAAGGCGGCGCCACGCCATGAAGTGATATTTTGCGGTGTCTACAATTACCCCGTCGAGATCAAAGATGCATCCTCTCAGATCCATAATTACCTCCTGTCGTCAACATCTTTTACAAAGTTCACCGCGAGAGCTGCAATGATCATGGATATACCGCCTGAGACAAGTGCCAGCATGGTGTTACCTGAGAAGAGGTGCTTGACCATGCTGCCCAGGATACTTGCTGCGAGGATCTGCGGGATGACGATGAAGAAGTTGAATATCCCCATATATATGCCCATCTTGTTGTGAGGCAGTGAGCCTGTGAGTATTGCATAGGGCATGGAAAGTATGCTTGCCCATGCAAGACCTATGCCAAGCATCGGGAGGATCAGCAGCCCAGGTGTGCTGATAAGGCTTATTGACATCAGGCTCAACCCCCCAACGAGGAGGCTGATTGTGTGGGTCATCTTGCGTGAGGTGGCCTTGGCCAGCACTGGCAGCAGGAAGGCCACAAGAGCGGAAAACCCGTTGTAAACGCCAAAGAGCACTCCGACCCAGTTTGCCCCCTCATTGTATGCAAGTGAAGTGGTGTCACTGGTGCCGTATATCTTTGAAGTGACCGCAGAGGTGGTGTATATCCACAGTGAGAAAAGCGCAAACCATGTGAAGAACTGCACCACGGCAAGCTGTCCCATCGTCTTCGGCATATGTTTGAGGTCAGTGAGGATGCTGTTGAGACCATTGCCTCCTTTGCCACCTGATTTCAGAAAGCCTGCGATGAGTTGCAGCAGCCCGAAAAAGGAGATGCCGCCGGTGACCACATAGAGCTCCTTCTCGAGGTTCGCCCTTGAGAGTATGAAGGTGAGGATGAGTCCTGTGCCCAGCCATATAATGCCCGGGCGATAGAAGTTGATTTCACTGCGGGTTTCGGGCTGCTCTGCTGCGGAAGTTTTTTCCTCCATAATCTCTCCGCGGGCGACTCTTTCGCCCTTTTCAAATTCCTCAAGCTCGGCAGGGGAGTATTCCTTTGTGCGGATTATTGTCCAGAGCACCGCAAGCAGCAGTACGGCAGACCCTATATAGAATGAAAGTTTGAGGTTAAACGGTATCAGTTTGCCTTCGGCAGGAACCTCCGGTACATTGAACCAGTTGGCAAGGATCCATGGAAGGAAGCTGCCGATAACGGCTCCCACGCCGATGAAGAAACTCTGCATCGCAAACCCCGATGTTCGCTGCTCTGACGAAAGCATGTCACCCACAAATGCACGGAAGGGCTCCATTGAGATATTTATGGAAGCATCCATGATCCAGAGCATCAGGGTTGCAAAGATCCAGGTGGGTGAATTTGTGATGATGGCCAGTGCCAGCGAGGCGAGGATTGCTCCGGTAAGGAAATAGGGACGGCGCCGTCCGAGACGGTTCCATGTCCGGTCACTCATGTGTCCGACAATAGGCTGGACAAGCAGTCCGGTCACCGGCGCAGCTATCCATAGTATCGGAATATTGTCAATATCGGCACCGAGAGTCTGAAAAATCCGGCTCACGTTGCCATTCTGAAGGGCAAAACCGAACTGTATGCCCAGAAAGCCAAAGCTCATGTTCCAGATCTGCCACCTTGAAAGCATTGGCTTACGTCTGTAGATCACATTCATTGCAGGTTACCTGTTAGTTAATTATCCCTATTCCGTTAACTTATTCAAAATTAGTTGAAAATCCGGATCGGCAATACCTCCTGGAGGCGTCTAAACGCTGATTTTTCGGGCATTTGCGTTGTTTCAGTTATTTCAAACGTTTTCGGCCTGAGGGATAATTTTTATGGCCTCCACTTATTTAGACGAATTATAAATAACTAATTTCACTACTGCCTCTTGCCTACTGCCTCTTGCCTTCCTATCTTTGATATAGTAATGCCCTAATAAAACAGAAAAGCCATGGGAGATTTCATTTACGAAAAGCCTTTCCAGCACGGGAAAGATGTGACCAGTTATCGACGGATTTCCACTGACCATGTAAGGATGACTGAATGCTGCGGCAGGAATATTCTTCATGTTCAGCCGGAGGCTCTGAAAATGCTTGCCCGACAGGCTTTTATCGATGTCAATTTCTATCTGCGGACTCCCCACCTCGAGAAGCTGGCGAAGATACTGCGTGATCCGGAGGCAACCGACAACGACAGGTTCGTGGCATGGGTGATGCTCCGGAACAGCGTGATCTCGGCGGAGGGTAAGCTCCCGTGGTGCCAGGATACCGGAACTGCCATAGTGATGGCATGGAAGGGTGAGGATGTATTTACCGGAACTGACGATGCCCATCATCTAAGCCGTGGAATATGGGAGACCTATAATGAAAAAAACCTTCGTTATTCTCAGATAGTTCCCTCGACTATGTTCGAGGAGAAAAACACCGGCAGCAACCTCCCGGCCCAGATAGATTTAGCCGCATGTCAAGGTGACGAGTACAGGTTCCTTTTCATAGCAAAGGGTGGAGGTTCTGCAAACAAGACCTTCCTGTACCAGCAGTCGAAATCACTCCTGAATGAAGCCACCCTGCGCAAGTTTATCAGGGAGAAGATTGAGGACCTTGGCACGGCGGCATGTCCTCCCTACCACCTTGCAGTTGTGATCGGCGGCACCTCCGCAGAGATGACGCTCAAGACCGTTAAACTGGCTTCGGCGGGTTATCTTGATGATCTGCCAACCACAGGCAACGCCGCAGGACGGGCGTTCCGTGACCTGGAATGGGAGGAGAAGGTTGAGAAGATATGCCAGGAGTACGGGGTGGGTGCACAGTTTGGAGGAAAATACTTTGTACATGACGTGAGGGTCATACGCCTGCCGCGACACGCAGCCTCATGCCCTGTGGGCATAGGTGTAAGCTGCAGTGCCGACCGCAACATCAGGGGAAAGATAACGGCAGAAGGCATCTTCATTGAACAGCTCGAGACTGAGCCCGGAAGATTTATGCCTGAGAAGGCTCCTGAGCTGGATAAACCGGTGGAGATTGACCTTGAAAAACCCATGAAGGAGATCCTTGCAGAGCTGACCAAATACCCGGTGAAGACCAGGCTGAGCCTCAGCGGCACCCTGATTGTGGCACGTGACATGGCCCATGCACGCATAAAGCAGATGCTTGATGAAGGGAAGCCGATGCC
>JAKAXP010000252.1 GCA_021816545.1 Bacteroidota bacterium | reverse complement strand
GCCTCCTGCTTGTCATATTTCCTCCGGGAGCATAGCCGGACTTGCTCCTTGTATCAGTAGAGGAGTAAGATCCACGTGCCATCGTGCTGTACCCGCCCCTGCGGCTGGTATGTGCAATATAATCATTGCTGCCGTAATAATATGAAGGATAACCGTAGCCTGAATACCAGGGATACATACCGTATCCGTAATAGTTGTTGTAGTACGGGTATCCGCCCCAGTATGAGTAGTAGGGGCTGTAGAACGGACTGTAGTAATCATACCAGAACGGATCATATCCCCAGTAGTAGGGAGATCCGAAGGGGGACCAGTATCCGTAGCCATAGCCGAAGCTGAGCCTCAATGAGAAGGGTGAAAAATAGAACGGGTCTCTCCAGTAAGGATAGAAGTAATCATCATTGAAGAGATAGATCCTTTCGGCTGCACTGCCGTAGTAGTTGTTTACTACTGTTGTTTCCCCCTCTGCTGCATATGCAGAATACTCGTCTTCGGGAAGATATTGATCCGCGATCAGTGTATCCGCCGCATATATATTGTTATAGTATGACTGGTCGGCACTCCTGCCCTGGACTGTGGTAGAAGCTACAGTCACCGGGTTCTCTGACGGCCTGAAATAGACGTCATCATACGAGGCACCTGTGAAGCGGAGTGACGAGCACGAGCTTGTTATCACAAGTATTGCCGGGATAATGTACCAAAACCTTTTCATTTCAATCTCCTCCTGGTTATCTTTCCAAATTTATACAAATTCCGTACCAATTCCACTCAGAAGACCAGATATTTATAATATGCCGGCCAATTCAAAATTTTCAGCAGGATAAAAGGTCCCACTTTCAGGTTCACAACTTTTGTCTATTTTTACGCCGTCTTTTAAAGAGGGTAAACAATTATACACAATTTATAACTCAGTAATGGCCAAATTTCTTACAAACAGGGATGAGAATTATTCACAGTGGTACAATGACCTGGTGATCAAGGCAGACATGGCTGAGAACTCGGCTGTGCGCGGGTGCATGGTCATCAAGCCATACGGTTATGCCATTTGGGAAAAGATCCAGGCAGAGCTTGACAGGATGTTCAAGGCAACCGGGCACGTAAATGCCTATTTCCCGCTCTTTATCCCGAAGTCATTCTTCAGCCGTGAGGCAGCTCATGTTGAAGGATTTGCCAAGGAATGCGCCGTGGTCACACACTACAGGCTCAAAAATTCACCTGACGGAAAGGGTATTGTTGTAGATCCTGATGCCCGTCTGGAGGAGGAACTGATTGTGAGGCCCACTTCGGAGACTATAATCTGGAATACATACAAAGACTGGATACAGTCATACCGTGACCTTCCCCTGCTGATCAACCAGTGGGCGAACGTGGTAAGGTGGGAGATGCGTACAAGGCTCTTCCTGCGTACCACCGAGTTCCTCTGGCAGGAGGGTCATACGGCACATGCCACCATGGAGGAGGCTCAGGAGGAGGCAGTGAAGATACTCAACCTTTATACCGACTTTGTTGAGAACTATATGGCGGTACCCGTTGTAAAGGGAGTAAAGACCGAGAGTGAGAAGTTTGCAGGTGCAATTGACACCTACACAATAGAAATGCTGATGCAGGACGGCAAGGCGCTTCAGGGCGGAACAAGCCATTTCCTGGGTCAGAATTTTGCAAAGGCATTTGATGTGCAGTTCACAAACCGGGAAGGGAAGCTTGACTATGTCTGGGCTACTTCATGGGGTGTTACCACCCGCCTCATCGGGGCGCTGATAATGGCACATGCTGACAATAACGGCCTGGTACTTCCGCCGAAGCTTGCCCCGATACAGGTTGTGATAATCCCGATATACAAGGGCAACGATCAGCTTGACACAATCTCAGGGATTGCCGTTGACCTCAAGACTCAGCTCGAAAAGGCAGGCTTCACAGTAAAGTATGACAACCGTGACACCCAGAAGCCTGGCTTCAAGTTTGCAGAGTATGAGCTCAAGGGCGTTCCGGTGAGGCTTGCAATAGGCCCGCGCGACGCAGAAGAAGGGACTGTGGAAGTCGCCCGCCGTG
This sequence comes from Bacteroidota bacterium, assembly GCA_021816545.1. GTDB lineage: Bacteria > Bacteroidota > Bacteroidia > Bacteroidales > VadinHA17 > SR-FBR-E99. The sequence goes on along the minus strand of JAKAXP010000252.1, from coordinate 1,712 downwards.
ACACACTGACCAAGGAGACAATCAGCCGTGATAACGTTGTTGAATATGTAAAGTCCCTCATGGATGACATCCAGAAAAACATTTACAGGAAAGCGCTTGACTTCAGGGAAAGCAACACCTTCAGGGCTGACACCTGGGAAGAATTTGTAGACATAATTGAAAACAAGGGCGGTTTTGTCCTGGCACACTGGGATGGAACAGCTGAAACAGAGGAGAAGATCAAGGACCTCACAAAAGCCACCATCAGGGCATTGCCGCTTGACAGCCAGGAAGAGAAGGGTAAATGCATCCTTTCAGGCAAACCTTCCGGGAGACGGGTTCTCTTCGCAAGGGCTTACTAGAGAAAATCATATATCACTGCCTCAAAGGTCATTCACTCCCGCCGGGCGGTGAGTGACTTTTGTTTTTAATTTACACCGGTTGCTTTTGTGTAAAATAAATCTGTAATTTTAGACGATAGAGCAATTCAACTGTTATGGCGGATGAGAATACACAAAGCAAGGTTCTGATTGTAGATACCCTCAGGAGCAAGTCTGTACTCAAGCAGAAGGTCTTTGACAATACAGCCTCCGCATTTATGACGGTTAAGGAAATCCTTAAGAACCTGGCACGTGATGTAAACAGCAACCTGACCGGCATAGACCCGAGGATACGGATGGAATATACTGACAGAAGCACCTTTGATGCACAGCTCAAGGTTGCCGGTGACCTCCTCCTGTTCAGCATGCACTCCAATATTTTCCAGTTTGACCGCGAGCACCCGGCATGGAAGACAGCCTACATACAGAAGAATAAATACAACGCCTACAGTGGCATCATTAACATTTACAACTTCCTGGCTGACTCATTCAAGTATTCGAGGCTTGATGACCTGGGGTACCTGATCGCCCGTATATTTATAAATCATGAAAACCAGTATTTTGTGGAGGGCAAGAGACAGATGGGAATGCTCTTCACAAATTACGGCAGTGAGGCATTCAGTCCTGACTCATTAAAAAAGATTGTTTATACAGCCATCAATTACTCACTTGAATTTGACCTTCTGGTTCCGCCATATGACACAGTAAAAATAGCGTCAGTAGGCCAGGCAGAATCCAAGATCCAGCACTCAAGGCTGATTACCGGGAAAAGACTGGGCTTCCAGTTTAACTCTGACGATATCCTGGATGACAATTCAAAGCCACAGTGAAGCCATGCGCCAATAAAACTCTAAAGACTCTTTCCTTTTCCTTTCTTGCCCTGATGTTGCTGACGCCCTGCTTCCATGCCCGGGCCCAGGATTCAAACGTCCCTGATTCCCTTTCCAGGGCTTTCTATGATTCCCTGAAGGTAAAAGCAGAAAGACGGAGGCTCACCAGCCTTCTTTATGATATGGTCATTGTCAAACCTTCGACTCCCGGCACTGCGAGGGAAAAGATGACCAGCACGAAAACCTTTGAAGCCTACAGTGGAAGAGTCATCAGAAAAACAGAGATAGTAAGGCTCGATGCCTTTGGCTATAATATTGAAAACCCACAGGGAAAAACGCCGTCAGGAGTTGAGAAGCTGTTGAACTCCACTTATACCAAAACCAGGAAATTTGTCCTGAAACAGCACCTTCTCTTCAGGCAGGGAGACACTATATCTCCTCTTGAACTGGCTGACAATGAACGCCTTCTTCGCGAGCTTCCATTCATTGACGATGCCAGGATAACAGTAGTCCCGGAGATCGG
>JAKAXP010000251.1 GCA_021816545.1 Bacteroidota bacterium | reverse complement strand
ATCTCGGTGTTGGGTTAAAAAATCTTAACAGGAAACCGTCAGGGGAATAACGGGTTAAAAAAAACATAACTTTATCCGCATTATTTTAACCCCTATGAAGAAACTGACACTTTTTGCACTGTTGCTGCTGCTTGCCGGCGGTACCACCGATGTGTGGTCATGCACCACCTTCCTGATGTCAGGAAAGAATACACCTGACGGACGGCCGCTTCTCTTCAAGAACCGAGATACCGGAACGCTTGACAATGCCATCGTCTACTTCACCGACGGGAAGTACGATTACATAGGCATTGTTGATGCGAAGGAGTCGTGGAAGCGCGAGGTGTGGGGCGGATTCAACTCCGCAGGTTTCGCCATTATGAACACAGCAGCCTATAACAACAACACCGGCGATACCACGAAACTGGCAGACCGGGAGGGCGAAGTGATGAAGATGGCTCTTGCCACCTGTGCCACACTGGCCGATTTTGAGAAGATGCTCACCGATATGCCCAAACCCATCGGGGTTGATGCCAACTTCGGCGTCATCGATGCACAGGGCGGTGCAGCCTTCTATGAGACCGGCAACTTCGGATTCAGAAAGATCGATGCCAATGACCCGGCTCTTGCACCCCACGGACTGCTTATAAGAACCAACTTTTCATTCACGGGTACTCCCAATGAAGGAGGCGGATACATCAGGTTTGCCGCTGCCACCGAGGCCCTTAACCTCGCACTTGCGCAAAACAGGCTTGACCCTCAGTATCTGATCAACAGTCTTTCGCGCAACCTGACCCACGGGCTCACGAAGGTTAACCTTCGCGAAGACCTTCCTGCCAATGCATCAGAGACCACATTCAGGAACTTTGACGACTTCATCCCCCGCACTTCAACTGCATCGGTGATGCTGGTTGTGGGAGCGGCAAAGGGTGAAGACCCTGCAAATGCAATGATGTGGACCCTGGCAGGGTTCCCGCTGACAACGGTGGCGGTTCCTGTCTGGGTCAGTGCAGGTAAAACGCTGCCGGCAGTGGTAAGCATGAAGGATAACATGCATGCGCCACTCTGCGATGCCGCCATGGCCCTCAAGCGCCAGCTGTTCCCGATTACCCGCGGTTCTGGAGGCAAATACATGAACGTGGCCCTGCTGCTCAACGGCGAAAAAACAGGATTCCTCCAAAAGCTGGAACCGGTGGAGAAGGAGATATTCCGGAAGACGACGGAGATGATTGCTGTCATGCCTCAGAAAGGCAAGCCGCAGAAGGAAAAGATACTCGAACACTATAAATGGCTTGACAGCTATATCATGCAATCCTATAAGGAGTTATTAGGAACAGAAGTGAAATAAACCGTTTCGCGTCAAATATTTTACCAGGATGAACATAATCAAGTTACCGGCGATAAGAGGCCTGATGCTTCTTGTCGCAGCCATGCTCATGGCTCCTGCACCTGTGCGGGGCATTGAGAAGTACAGTGATCCGGCCGCAGTGAACCGGAAAATAGAGCAACTCCGCCAGGCGAATCCCTCGCTTGTGAAGGTGCAGAAGCTCGCCGTGACCCCCGGCGACAGGGAGATGATGATGATAGAGATAGGCAGGGAGGGAAATTCTGTACCGGCAGTGCTTGTCGGCGCCAATTTCTCAGGTGTCAACCCGCTGGCAACCGAGGCTGCCCTTGAGCTCGCCTCGCGCATCGTGGCTGACGCTGCGCTGAATACCGGGCTGAAATGGTACATCGTACCGCTGGGCAACCCGGACGCATACTCTCGCTATTTTTCGAAGCCACTCTGGTATGATACAGGTAACGGCAGGCCTTTCAATGACGATACCGATGACCGGACTGACGAGGACGGCTACAATGACCTTGACGGTAACGGCATTATTACCCAGATGCGGGTGAAGGCGCACGACGGCATCTGGATTCCCGTAGATGGCGAACCCCGTCTTATGCGCAGGGCTGACGCTTCAAAAGGGGAGAAGGGTATTTATAAGCTTTATACTGAAGGAATTGACGACGACGGCGACGGGCAGTACAATGAGGATGCCCCCGGTGGTACAAATATCAACATCAACTTCCCGCATCTCTTTAAAAACTTCGGGAGGAGGTCAGGCCTTTATCCCGGCTCGGAACCGGAGTCGGCTGCGATCCTGAAGTTCGCTTTTGCGCACCCCGAGATTGCAATGATGATTTCATTCGGACAGACGAACTATCTCCTTTCGCCCCCGCAGGGTGGCAGAAAAGGATCGTTTGACACCGAAAGCATCCGTATCCCTCAGGATATGGCAAGATCAATGGGTTTTGACGCTTCGCGCACATACACGATGGCGGAGATCATTGAGCTTGTGCAACCAATGATGCCTCCCGGCATGACAGCTGACGAAAGCATGATTGCCAGCTTCCTCGGACTGGGTGCTGTTGTAAACCCCCTGCCGGAAGACCTGGCTTTCTACAATGCCATCTCTTCCGATTTCAAGGAATACCTTAAGAAAAAAGGTGTGACGGCCGAGAGGTTTGACCCTGCACAGCCGGAAGACGGCGCATTTGAGATGTGGGGTTACTATCACCTCGGGCTGCCGGTCTTTACGATGGATTTCTGGGGGCTTCCCAAACCGAAGGAGGAGAAAAAGGAGGCCACCGGCATCACTGCCGAATCCCTTGGCAAGATGACATCCGATGAATTCCTCACCCTTGGCGAAGAAAAGATTGCGGCCTTCCTGAAGGAGAGCGGCGCACCGGCACAGTTCACCGCGCAGTCGCTCATTGGGATGGTCAAAGGCGGCCAGATGAAGCCGGAACAGATGGCTGCAATGATGAAGCGCATGCCTGCGCCGAAAACCGATGAGAAGAAGGGCGATCCGAAGGAGACCGCACAGCTGGCCTTCTCTGATAAATGGCTTGCAGGAAAGGGATTCACACCCTGGAAGAGCTTTGCGCATCCGACCCTCGGCGAGGTAGAGATAGGAGGATTCACCCCGTTCAGTGACAACACCCCGCCTGAGAGCATGGTCGATTCGCTGCTCAATCTGCAGCTCCCGTTTGTTGCCGAGCTGGTGAAGAAACTGCCGAAGCTCACAATCGCTGAAGCCAGGGCCACCGATAAGGGTGGCGGTGTCTGGCAGCTTGAGGCATGGGTCGCCAATGAGGGATTCCTCCCGTTCCCGACTGCTATGGGCAAGAGGAACAAGGCTCCCGCACCGGCCATACTGACAATTGAGGGTGACGGCATCGAAGTCCTGTCAGGAAAGAAGAGGACTCCTGTCAGTGATCTCGGAGGTATGAAATCAGCCCGTTATATCTGGCTCGTCAGGGGCGCGAAGAAGGGCACCCTGACGCTGAAGCTGGAGTCGAAACAGGCAGGCAATGACAGTGAACGGATAAACATCGGAGGTTAAGTCATGGAAAGAAAAAGAGCATTTATGATATCGGCACTGACGGCGCTGGCCGTCATGCTGACACAGGCGCAGGAGGTGAAGGTGCCGCTTCGCTTTGATTATTACTACAGCTATGAAAAGGTGAATGAGGCACTGAAGGCGCTGAACACTGCATATCCGGATTTCACGAAGCTTGAGGAGGTGGGCCGCAGCGAGGAGGGTAGGGCCATCATGGCGCTGACGATCAACAACCCGAAGACAGGTGTGCCTTTCTCCAAACCGGGTGTATACGTTGACGGAAACATCCATGGCAACGAGATACAGGCAGGGGAGGTGTGCCTTTACCTGGCAAACAGGCTTCTTACAAACTACGGCAAGATCGCGGAGATAACGGATGTTGTTGACCGCAACGTATTCTATATTATCCCGGTTTTCTTCGTAGACG
>JAKAXP010000250.1 GCA_021816545.1 Bacteroidota bacterium | reverse complement strand
GGTTCAACGACTGGAGCCCTGAGAACTATAACCACTCTTACGGGGGAAAATATTCTCTGGCAGGAGCACTTGCACAGAGCATGAACATCCCGACCTTCAGCCTGTTCCTTATGACAGGGTTCGACAAGGTTGACAGGCTTTGGCAGGATATGGGTTTTTCCTATCCACTGGTGAATATGCCGTCTCTTGCCATGGGCACTGCCGAGGCCAGTATCCTTGAGGTAGCTGGGGCTTATGCCTCCTTCGCCAATGGCGGACTGATCATTGATCCCTGGCTTATTGAATCGGTCAAAGCACCGGACGGAAGGATAATATGGCAGCACGCACTGCCCGCGGATCAGGAAAGAGTTATTTCCGAAAGATCGTCGCTGCTCATGGGTGCAATGCTTGAAAAAGCCATCAGGGAGGGAACCGGTGCTTCCGTGCACAGTGTCTACGGTGTAAAGGTGCCGCTGGCAGGAAAGACCGGGACTTCCCAGAACTATGCCGATGCCTGGTTCGCCGCATTTAACCCCGGCCTCGTCATCGTAAGCCGCGTGGGTGCATCCACCCCCTCTATCCACTTCAACAGCGGAGCATACGGATCAGGCAGCACCCTGGCCCTGCCTCTGGTGGCTCTGACGCTTAAAAAGGCAGAAAAGAACAGGGTGGTAATGGAAAGGATTAACGTCCCGTTTGCACCTCTGCCGCCGGAGCTGGCACTGGCGCTCGATTGCCCCGATTTCAGGGATAAAAGCTTCTTTGACAGGCTGTTTGATGTCTTCAGGGATAATAATATCGATTACCGTAAGGAAAGCCGGCGCAGGCGAATTATAAGGGGAAGGATATTCAGACTTTGAAATTCATCAAACCTTCATGTTCCGATTCATAATTTCGCCGGAGTAGTGCAAACCAAATTAGAAACGATATGAAAAAGAATGTATTCCTGTTGTTGGCAGCAACACTGATCCTCATCGCAGGAGCATGCAACGAAATAAAAACAGGTGACGGTAACGGAAGAATCGTTCTGAAGGTCACTGATGCCCCGTTTGATATCAGCAATGTTGAGTCTGCCCTTGTTAAAATTGTAAAGGTCGAGATCAGAAAAGCCGGTGACGGCATAAGCGACGGCAATCCTTTTCTGACTCTTTCAGAAGATACCGTGACCCTTGACCTGATTGATCTGAGAAACGGTGTTACAGAGACACTCCTTGATCTGGAGATTCCGTCCGGAACATATGACCTGCTGAGACTTTATGTTGATGAGGCAGGGCTGAAAATGAAAGACTCGGAAGAAATTTACACGGTTAAGGTTCCGAGCGGAAGTCAGACAGGGATAAAGATATTCCTGCATCCCGGCCTTGAAGTCTCGGAGGGAAACCTTGAGGAGGTGCTTCTGGATATAGACCTTGCAAAGTCATTTGTCATGAGGGGCAACCCGATGCATAACAACGGCTTCATCTTCAAGCCAGTGATCAGGGCAGCCAACATGGCAATGGCCGGATCAATAAGGGGCCTTGTGACTGACACTGCAGGTGTTAAGATAGGCGAAGCCACTGTGTGGGTCGAAAAGGATACCGTTCTTTCCACAGCATTTACTGACACCCTTGGATATTATGCCATCCTCGGCGTCCCGGCAGGCACATGGACAGTGGCAGCCACAAAGGCAGGATATGATACCGTTCGCTATGACGGGGTCACTGTTGTTGCAGGAAACAAAACGGTTCAGAATTTTGAACTTACTAAAAAGTAATAAGCCGGGACAGTCTTAAATACCGGTAACAAAGCCGTGCCCCCGGGACACGGCTTTTTTTTTGTTTAATAATTCCCTAAATTTGGATTCTTGCTGCCGGAATGACAGTAACAACCTAAACGCATAATCAGAAGATAATTCAATGACAATGATGAAGAGGAAAAGGACAATTATCTATGCGACGCTGATTGCCGCAGCACTGGTTACGGTGATTTCATGCGCTGTGAACCCCGTTACGGGCAGAAAACAGATCATGCTGATGTCAGAGGCACAGGAGGTTCAGCTGGGTTTATCGTATGACCCGCAGGTTATGGCAACTTTCGGGGAATACGACAATCCTGCGCTTCAGGCCTTCGTTCAGGCGAAGGGAACCGAAATGGGCAAGATTTCACATCGGCCCAACCTGGAATACCATGTGAAAGTTGTTGATTCACCTGTTGTGAATGCCTTCGCCGTCCCCGGCGGATACATATATCTCACACGGGGTATAATGGCGAATTTTAATAACGAAGCAGAATTTATTGGTGTTCTGGGTCATGAAATGGGGCATATAGCCGCACGTCACTCCGTCAGCCAGCAGACCAAGCAGCAGCTTGGCACACTTCTTCTGATCGGCGGAATGATTGCATCGGAGAAGTTTGCACAATATGCAGAGCAGGCAATGCAGGGCATGCAGCTTCTCTTCCTCAGCTTCAGCCGGGAAGATGAACGGCAGGCAGATGCTCTCGGTGTTGAGTACGCCAGCAAACTGGCCTATGACGCTGCAAAAATGGCCGACTTTTATAAAGTCCTGATAAAAATGAACCTTTCTGCGGCTGAGGGAGGTGTGCCTACATTCCTCTCAACGCACCCTGATCCGGGTGACAGGTACAATGACGTACTCAGGAGCAGCAGGGCATGGCAGGACAGCCTCAAGCTGGGTTCGTACAAGGTAAACGCTGACCCGTATCTCCAGATGATCAACGGAATGATATACGGTGAGGATCCGAAGCAGGGATATACAATGGACAACACCTTCTACCATCCTGAGCTTAAATTCAAGTTCTCCTACCCTCTCGGATGGAAGCTCACAAATGCTCCGACCCAGGTAACCGTCCAGCCCGATGACGGCAAGGCCCTGATGCTTTTCACCCTTTCAACCCAGAAAACCCTTCAGGCAGCAGCTGACACCGCACTGGCACAGTACGGTTTGCAGCTGCAGCGTGCAGAGAAGAGAACTGTCAACGGCCTGCCGGCAATTGTCGCTCTGTCGAAACAGCAGTCACAGAACCAGCAGACCGGGCAGGTTAGCACGAACATGGTGCTCTCCTACTTCATCGAATACGGATCAATGATTTACATGTTCCACAGTGTCTCCACAGAGGCTGACTTCCCGGCATATTCCCCAAATATGGAGGCATCGATGAAGACTTTCGCGCAGCTTACTGACGCATCAAGGATAAATGTAAAACCCAAAAGGGTCTGGGTGAAGAAAGCCCCCCGCGCAGGCACACTGGCCAGCACACTCAGCTATTACAACATGCCCCAGAATATGATGGATGAGCTCGCCCTTCTGAACAACATGGAACTTACTGACCAGGTACCCGCAGGTAAATACATCAAAATAGTATCAGAATAATCCGGCAGACACGGAACAGTCAGGTATACATTACCAAAAACAAACATAAATTGACAGATCAGCCATTCAGAAAAACAGGCTACAGGGGATGGATCGACAGGAACGGGCAATATCTTAAATATGCCCTGATTGCTCTTCTTGTACTCTTCCTGGTAATCAGCACACTCTTCCAGGTACAGCCGGAAGAGGTAGGCGTCATCACCCGTTTCGGGAAGTATGTGCGCAAGGTGGAACCGGGCCTTAACCTTAAGGTGCCGGTAATTGAGAAACTCTACAAGGTTGCCGTTGAGCGGCAGCAGAAGGAGGAATTCGGATTCAGAACCACTGCCCCCGGCATCCGCTCTGAATATACAAAGGAGGGTACTGCCGATGAATCCATGATGCTGACCGGGGACCTCAACCTGGCAGATGTGGAATGGGTTGTACAGTATCGGATTGAGGACCCTTACAGCTTCCTGTT
>JAKAXP010000249.1 GCA_021816545.1 Bacteroidota bacterium | reverse complement strand
TCTTTCAGGAATTCACCTATCTCCCTGGCAGTCTGTTCGGGGCTGCGGCGGGTTACTTTCGAGAGAGGAAAAACAACCAGGGTGAAGTCGCCCTCAAACTCCTTCCGGGTCTTCTGAATCTGTAGCAGATCATCATCCGCGCTGACACCGTAAAGTGTTCTTACAGCCTCTTTTATCCCCGATCTGAGCAGCTTTTCCATCCTCATTCATTTATGGCTGCAAATATAGCATAATAGTTCATTAGTTTCAGCCTGAAAATCATTGCCGGACGGGGGATAAATTGTTTAAAAAAGTTGATAACTGTTTATTATTTTTTGACGAAAACCCGAACAGGGTCTGAAAAAACAGGTTACCTTTAGCTTGGACATTGGGGCAATAGTGCAAAACAAGGGAAGGATCGACATCTTATGGTAAAATTGCAGGATATTCGAATTGAGGCTACCTCTAAAACACCACAGGTTAGTTTTACGGCAGCCACCGGAAATCTAACATTTACAGGCAAATCGCTGCCTGAAAATGCCTCAGGTTTCTTTGAGCCGCTTTACAAGTGGGCGTCAGAGTATGCCAAGAACCCGGCCGAGAGTACGAATCTAAAGTTCAATGTTGACTACTTCAATACTTCATCCGTTATCTGGATGGGGAAGATCCTGAAAGTGCTGACGAAAATCAAGAAGAGTGACCATATATTGTTTGTGCATCTCTATTTTGACATTGAGGAATATGACTCAATGGGAGAAGAGGATGTAAGGGAATCCCTCTCCCCGTTCCTTGATGTCACTGCTGATGCAACATGCAGTGTCGGCATCAGGCTCTACGGCATTGATGAAGACGGAAATACACTGAAGGAGAACATCGTTCTCATCTGACGGAAACAGCCTCGGTTTTTACCGGTTTTTAGCTTAACTTTACGGGATGCAACTGCTTTTGCCATGAAGACGGTTTGTATTATCCTGGTAATGTCAATTATTCCGCTCATGAACATATTCGGTCAGGAACGTGACAGGCAGCCTGTGGTCTCAGGGAGTTTCTATCCCTCGGTCAGCGAAAGGCTCAGAAATGAACTTGCAGGGTACTTTGCATCGTTTGAAAAACCCAACCCGGGTGTCAGGGTCAGGGCCATAATAGTGCCTCATGCCGGTTATGTCTATTCAGGACACACAGCTGCTGCAGGCTATGCAGCCATCCCTGCCGGTGCAAAATATGAAAACATATTCCTTATCGGCGTAAGCCACAGGTACGGATTTGAGGGAGCTGCTGTCTTCAGCAGCGGGAACCTGGTGACACCGCTGGGCACCCTGAAGGTCAACAGGGAACTGGGCAACCAGCTTAAGTCAACCAACAGATGGTTCATCGAAAAGGATGAGGCACACGGTCCGGAGCATTCTCTCGAAGTGCAACTCCCCTTCATTCAGTACCATTTCACAAATCAACCGGCTGTTGTCCCGATACTGATAGGCACCAGGAACACCACAGTGCTTAAGGCAATAGCATCAGGGCTTCAGCCCTGGTTCAACGACCGCAACCTGTTTGTAATCAGCAGTGATTTTTCTCATTATCCCTCATATGAGGATGCGAAACGGGTTGACAGGCTTGCCAGTGATGCAATCATAAAGTGTGATCCTGATACCTTCCTTCGTACCATTAACAGTATTGAGTCAGGAGGGACAGAAAACCTTGCAACGGCAATGTGTGGCTGGCCCGCGGGTCTGGTCCTGCTCTATATGGCAGAGAAAAACCCGGATCTGCGCTTCCGAAATGTGGAATACACCAACTCAGGTGATGCAAAGGTCGGATCAAAGGATGAGGTGGTGGGTTACAATGCCATGGTCCTTGAGAGGGAAACTGAAGTCGCAGGCCGAAGTGCCTCATCTGACATTGATACCGCCCCGCATGACACACATGCAAAGCACGGTCCTTCCGCCGCGATTGTTGACCAGGTCAGCACCGATGACCCCTTCACGTTGACAGCAGCAGAGAAGCAGACGCTGCTGGGGATTGCCCGGGAGGCAATCATGGCCCTGCTCAACGGAAGGAAGGCCGCATCCCCGGATGAGAGCCAACTTACGCCGCGGCTGAGGGAGCCTCTGGGAGCATTCGTCACCCTGACGAAGGATGGCAATTTGCGGGGTTGCATCGGCAGGTTCACCTCACCCGATCCGTTATGGGAGGTGGTGGCTGCCATGGCCACGGAGGCAGCATTCGGTGACCCCAGGTTCCCGGCACTGACAAAGGCTGAGTACCCGTCGGTAGATGTGGAGATTTCTGTTCTCGGGCCAATGAAGAAGGTAAGCAGCATCAGCGAGATAAAGATCGGCCGGCATGGCATCTACCTGAAAAAAGGATACCGCTCCGGGACACTTCTGCCGCAGGTTGCATCCGAACGCGGATGGACAGTTGAGCAGTTCCTCGGTTACTGTGCGCGCGACAAGGCCGGGATCGGATGGGATGGCTGGAAGGACAGCCAGACTGAGATCTTTGTCTATGAGGCTTACGTCTTTGGAGAACAGGAAAAGAAATGACCTATCATGTTGTGCCTATAGGGGTGACCCTCCTGGTCATCTACCTCTTTTCTCTTTACCTCTCCGCCTCGGGATTTACCGCCAGGCATTCGCACCGCCGTTTCTGGAACTGGGTGCTGCTCACGGCCTTTCTTGTGGCTGCGCTCTTCGGTCTGTTCCTTGCCCTCCGTATAACCTACCGGTGGAAGGTCCCCTTTGCCGAGGCCATGGTGCACTGGCACGTTGAGGCAGGCATTGCGATGGCTTTTACTGCATTCATTCACCTCTCATGGCACCTCGGGTACTATATAAAAAAATCACGTTTGCCTGATAACGGGCATGCGCAGGCTGAAGCGCCGCCGGCTGCAAAGATGCCCGCCGAGGGTCTGAGGCCGCTGCTGCTCCTTACCGGGTTTGTAAGCACGGCATCACAGTTCCTGCTGTTGCGCGAGGCGGGCATCCTCGGGGGAGGCACCGAGGCCACCACAAGCCTGTTCCTGTGGCTTTGGCTGGTCATTGCAGCCGGCGGCGCCATCACCGGGAAACGCTCCGCCATCACCTCCGTCAGACGGATGGTCTGGACTCTCCTGGCCGGTACTGCCCTGGCTCCCCTCTGTTTCCTGATGATGAACACAATCGTCCTCAGCCCGGGACAGACTCCGTCTTTCATCCAGGAATTTATCATTCTGGCAGTTACCGTTGCACCGGTGACTTTTATCTCGTCACTCATATTCGTGCGATTGTCTCTAATGAGAAACAGTGCCGGAACAGCCAGTCCCGGTCACAGCTTCGCGGCGGAGACGGCCGGGTCAGTAGCTGCCGGCGCAGTCACCGTGCTTACAGTGTCACTAAGGATACCCAACTACCAGCTCTACCTGATCATCCTGCTGGCAGGCTCAGCATATGCAGCATGGTTCCTTGGATATTCCCGTCAGATAAGGATTGCAGCGCTTGCTGCATTGTTACCCCTGTGTTTCCTGCTGATTGTGTTTCCGCCCGATCCGGCTGTCAGAAGCCTTCTCCTTCGTGGTGTCAGTGTCGAAAAAAGTATTGATACTCCTTTCGGAAACATTACCACCGGCATCTACAGTGAGGAGCGTACTGTTTACTATGACCACCGGCCCCTTTATTTCCCGGGAGACGTAATTTCAGCTGAGGAGAACATACATTATGCGCTACTGCAGCGAAACAGCTGCGAGAGGGTATTGCTGATATCCGGAGGACTTAAAAGACATCTGCCTGAGCTCTTAAAATACAACATAGGAGAACTGACTTATCTCGAGATGGACCCTGGGCTCATGGAAGCCGAAGGT
>JAKAXP010000248.1 GCA_021816545.1 Bacteroidota bacterium | reverse complement strand
CAGTTGTTGCAATATTCTAGAGCACTGAGTGCAACAAATTTTATTTACACCAGCCAATCACCACCGGCCCCCTGAATTACACTCTCATTGTCCCAGGTGCAGCCCGCCATGCCGTAAAACATCAAAATCGCCCCGCATATAGACCCCGCAAAACAAGAAAATCCCCCTGCAACAGCACTAAAACCTCAAAACAAAGCCTTCGCCCTACAGGCGGAAACGCCCAACCAGAGCCATTCCGGGAAATCGCAAAAACCGAGATTAAAATTCCATTAAAAAAATCGCGCCGAAATTAAAATCACATTAAAATTTATGTATAAATTTGCGGCGGTTTCAGACAAGACTCTGGGGCCGCCAACAAATCAGGAGACATTTTTTAATATTATAACAGAACCAAATTTTAAACAGAAATGAAAAACAAACTTTTCTTAGCAATCGCAACCGTTGCAGTCGCTGCTCTCATGGCAAGCTGCGCAAAAGTTCCCCAGGAAGCTCTTGACGCTGCAAAAGCAGCTCTTGACTCAGCCAAGACCGTCCAGACTGATGTTTACTTCCCCGCAGAATTCGCTGCTCTGAATGACTCACTCACCGTTATGCTCCAGAACATCGAAACACAGAAGTCAAAGTCAGCAAAGGATTTCAAAGCCATTAAGGTTGCTGCAGAAGGTATCTCACTGAAGGCTGCTGAACTGACAGGCAATGTTGAAGCCAAGAAAGCTGAAGTTAAAGCTGAAGCCGAAACCATGATGGCCGGCGCAAAAACAGCTCTCGACGAAGCAAAAGCTCTTCTGCTGAAAGCTCCGAAAGGCAAGGAAGGCAAAGCTGTTGTTGAAGAAATGAAGAACGAACTGACTGTCATCGAAACTTCACTGACCGATGCTCAGACCCTCTTCGACGGCGGAACCAACTATGTTCAGGTTGTTGACAAAGTTAAGGCTGCTACCGAAAGCATCAACGGCATCGTTGGTGAACTGAAGGCTGCAATGGACAAGGCTGGTATCAAGTACTAAAAATACCCCCCTTTCAAAGAATGAGTCCCCGGGCATAGTCCCGGGGATTTTTTTAACTTCGCAGCCATGAAAAAAGGATCCCTGACCAACATAATAGTATATGCCATCGTTGCCATCGTTCTTACCGTTACCGGGATAATAGTTTTCCGGGCAATGGTTCCGGAACCGCCTCAGCCTGAGGTTGAACTGGCACGGGCCGCGATTGCAAGGGCCAGGGATCTGGAATCGGAAGTTTATTCACCCAAGCTGTTCCGCGAAGCGAAGAACAACTATGACTCGGCGATGGCCGCATGGCGAACCCAGAATGAAAGATTCATCCTGGTGCGCGATTATGAAAGGGTGATTTATTTTTCAGACCTCGCTGTGAAGAAGGCTGAAGCCGCCGCCAAGAATACAATCGCACGATCAAAGAGTCTGAAGAACAACCTGGAAAGCGAAATGAGCCGCCTAAACCGGGAGATGTCACTGTTCGAGAAGATATTTCTTTCAATGCCTCTTCCCCAGGACATGAAAAAGAAACATGCCCGCGGGAAACTCCTCATAAAGGAGGCTGAGATAGATTTTCAGAAGGAAAAATATGTCGATGGAAACGTCAAGATCACCGAGGCAAATGAATATATATCAGGAACCTATAATCTTGCAAGGAAGAATCTGGAAGAGTATTTCAAAAATTACCCCGACTGGCAGGATTGGGCGGAGGAGACAATAGCAGAGAGCAAAAAGACAAATTCATACGCAATCCTGGTTGAAAAGATACCTCCTGTACTTCACCTGTATCAGGGTGGCAAAAAGAAATATACCTTTGAGGCAGAATTTGGAAGCAACTGGCTGGGGGATAAGAAGAGCAGGGGTGATATGGCCACTCCGGAGGGGAAGTACCTGGTGACAAAGAAGCTCTCCGGCGGGTCTACGAAGTATCATAAGGCCCTGATGATCAATTATCCGAACAAGACTGATGTGCAGGAGTTCAATGAGCGGATACGTAACGGACAACTCCCGGCAGATGCAAGCATAGGCGACCTGATTGAGATCCACGGTGACGGCGGGAAGGGAGGCAACTGGACCCAGGGGTGTGTCGCACTGAAGAACTCTGACATGGACATGTTATTCAAATATGTATCTAAAGGAACACCGGTAACAATTATCGGCTCAACATTAACCCTTGAGGAGTTCTTCTCCTCCAGAGAAAAGTGATCATGGAAGAGCAGAGTGAAAATCTGGCTGAAAATGCTGCAGGAGGAAATCCTTCTACCTTCAGGCTATACCTGGACAAAGCAGCTGAATATTTAAAAACGCACCGCTGGGCGCGGACGACCCTGATTTCCCTGGCAATACTGCTACTGGTATTGTTCATAGTCTCGGTGCCTGTTTACATCGGTCCCGGACTTCAGCACTCATGGGGCAAGAGCCGTGCTGAATGCAGACCTGACTCGGCACTTCTTGAAAACAGGGCAATAAGGCGGCAGATATCTGCCACCAGGAACGAGATTACCCGCCTGGAACGAAGGCTCGCATCGTTTGTTCCTACACAGACGTACCTAGTTATCAATACCGTTGATAACCGGTTCTCACTTTACAGGAACAGGCAGCTTGTCCGCGAAGGATATTGTTCATCAGGTAGTTACGTACTGCTTAAGACGGAAGAGGGCGACAAGGAGTGGATCTTCAAGACTCCAAGGGGAAGGTTGAGCGTCCAGGGCAAGTTGACCAATCCTGTATGGCGGAAGCCCGACTGGGCGTTTGTAGAGGAGGGTCTGCCTGTACCTGGTCCCAGTGATCCGTCGAGGTATGAGTTTGGAGTGCTTGGCAAGTATGCGATGAGCCTCGGTGACGGTTACCTTATACACGGTACCTTATACCAGAGGCAGCTTGGTATGCCGGTGACGCACGGATGCATAAGGCTTGGAGATGAAGACCTCGAGGCTGTATTCAGCTCCCTGAGTGTAGGATCAAGAGTTTACATTTACTGACAAGACCTGAAGCGATGAACCGTGAAAGAAAGATATGGTTGATTATCGCCGGCTCAGTGCTGGCGCTGTTTGTAGTCTATTATCTGGTGATGTCTGTTTCAGCCGTCAACCGCACCGTGAATGAATTTGACAATGAATATTTCGCTTCGCTCGAACAGAAGGAGGATGACACGATAAACCTGTGTGCCATCCCGGGTTATATCGATATGATCCGCGACAAAGCCTACCTGAGTTCACAGGTGAAGATGGCCGAATCGGACTCAATCGGTCTGCTTATCAACGTTCGCGACAGCGTAATACAGCTTCTGATCAAGGGGCTGCCGGTACGGACGGTGGAGATTGACGATTATGATGTCTCGCCGTTTTTCCACCGTGCCAACCAGGAGGCTATTTACAGTTTGTTATCAACGCCACTGAATATAACCGGCATGCAGGCCACCTTCCTGAAAGATCCTGTCAGCGTCAAGATTGCTCCGAAGGATACTTCCGAGGTAGTGGTGAGTGAAAAGCCGGATACTACTGATTTTGAGGCGGTCTTCTTCACGCTTGATACCGACCGCAACATACGGTTCTTCTTTGAGCAGCAGGAAGATACTGTCGGGACTGACCGCCGGGCAAGGTTTTTCTTTGACCTGAAGGACAGGACGAGGATGGCATCAGCCACGATGAAGTCTGTTGTGAGGCTGAAAACGCCGCCGTATGTGCCCTATATCAAGATCTGGATTCCGAAGGCGGAGGCAAAGATAATTTACAGGGCTATCCCGCGGGAGGGGATGATAGTTCTGACGCAATAGCATTTTTACGGGCTAAATCTGCAGAAATTGATTATTAGATCCGGA
>JAKAXP010000013.1 GCA_021816545.1 Bacteroidota bacterium | reverse complement strand
TTCTGACAGAAGTATTTTCCTGGCGTGATCACCGTACGAGCAGAGCGAGTACGGTAATCCGGCGAAAGCCCATTGTCAGCTTAATTTTTCTAAAAATTTAAGAAACTTGCTTCGTCTAAATTTTTGAAAAATAAAGCTGAGCACCGGGCGCGTCCGGTGCCTGCTGTTTCTGACAGATAAGCTTACATACGGTTGGCTGCACGAACAGCGTGAGTGCAGCAATCCGGCAGCCCGAGCACCAGCGAGGGCAGTAATCCGTCTGCACTGGCACAGCGAGTGCAGCAATCCGTAACCGAGAGCCCGGCTGGTGTGTTAATCCGAAAGGGGGCCTCTGATTCGATATATGACACCCTCAAGGCAGGCTTCATGTCCGCATTTATACATATATTATACTTATGACAGCACTCATTAACTTTTTTTATCAACCCTGAAGCAGATGTAAAAAATTATTTTCATACATTGCACCACTTGAATTTTAACCTAAATCTAAGTCGTATGAAGAAACTATTTCTGTTCTTTGTTTTGTTTGTGTTAGCAGGTGCAAGCACCCTGTGGGCACAGACAAAAGTCATTACAGGTACGGTTACCTCCGCTGTGGAGGGGGAAGGTGCAATTCCCGGAGTATCTGTGTTCGTCAAAGGGACTACCATCGCAACATCATCAGATGTTAATGGCAGGTACTCACTGACAGTACCCGAAGATGCAACAACTCTTGTATTCTCGTTCATCGGGATGAAACAGCAGGAGGTAAACATCGCCGGACGTTCAGTGGTAAACTGCGTGATGGAGTCTGACGTGGTAGGCCTGAGTGAGGTCGTTGTGACCGCTCTCGGTATCAAGAGGGAAAAGAGGGAGATTACCTACCAGACCCAGAAAGTTGACAATGCAGAACTGGCAGCAGCCCAGCCCACGAGAGCCGGTAGCGCACTCGCAGGTAAGGTTGCAGGTCTGCAGATCAACGTACAGGACAACAGTGTTAACCCAACTACCCAGATCATTTTAAGAGGTCTCCGTTCAATCTCATCAGACAACCAGGCACTGGTTGTTATCGACGGTGTGATTGCATCACTCGGAGCCTTTGATGACCTTAACCCCAATGATATTGCTGACCTCAGCATCCTTAAAGGTGCCACCGCAGCAGCACTCTACGGCTCAAACGCAGCCAACGGTGCTATCGTGGTTACCACCAAAAAGGGCCAGGCTGGCGAGAAAATCACCGTGGGTATCAACGCATCCTACACAGCTGAACAGGTTGCCTACATGCCCAGGTTCCAGTCAAAATACGGTACAGGATGGGAAGGCGCATATGATGCAGTTGAAAACACCAACTGGGGCCCCCGCTTTGACGGAACACTTCGCCAGATCGGTCCCACATGGCCGGACGGAACATACCAGGCCGTTCCCTATGCCCCTGTGAAGGATAACCTGCTTGCATTCTTCAACACCGGCAACAACTTCAACAACACTGTTTACCTCAGCGGAAGCCACGAGAGCAGCAAGTTCTATGTATCTGTGGGCGACCAGAGGGCAACAGGCATTGTTCCCGACGACTCCTACCAGAGGAATACAGTCAGGGTCAACGCCAGCAAGAAGGTAGGTAAGGTTGAGCTTTCACTCAACTCCAGCTTCTTCAAGGATGAGACTGACGTTGTAGGCGGTACCATCGGTAGCCAGGACAGGCCACTCTACTGGTTCCTGCTGAACACCTCGGCAAACATTCCCCTTGAGCGCTACTCAGACTGGAGGAATGACCTCTATGCAACACCCGACGGCTATTACAACGCATATTACCAGAACCCTTACTGGGCAGTCGGCACAAACAGAAACAACAGCAAGTCGAACAGGCTTAACGGTAACGTACAGGCATCCTGGGATCCCCTCAGCTGGCTTAATGTGACCGCAAGGATTGGTACCAACACCTACTGGACCAGCGGCAAGAACTGGAGAGCAGCACAGACCTATGATCCCGATCTTCAGCCTTCAGCCGGCGCAGTCTCATCATTTGTTGAAGACAGCGAATCACAGTCATCTGAAGTCATCGAGGACCTCCTCGTGACCGGATCATTCGAGTTTGGCAATTTCTCACTTAAGGCCATCCTCGGCGGATCGAACTACAACTATATATACCGTTACAGCCAGATCAGGGCTGACAATCTCAGTATTCCTGATTTCTATGATATTTCTAACGGTACAGGAACCCCGACAGTAACCGCTGACGCCTCACAGGAGGTCAACTTCGGTTTCTTCGGCGACTTCACCCTGGGATACGGCGACTTCCTCTATTTCAACTTCTCAGGAAGGAATGACTGGACGTCAACCCTTGCAAAAGGAAACAACAACTACTTCTACCCGGGCTTCGGCGTATCATTCGTTCTTACGGATGCAATCGATGCCCTCAAGAACAATGACATCCTTTCATATGCCAAACTGACCGCTTCGAACTCTACGGTTTACAATGACCTGTCACCGTACAGGATCAACGAGTCATACAGCAAGCACGGTTCATTCCCGTTTGGCGCAGTAAACGGTTTCGTACTCAGCGGCACCTCTGTTGATGCCAACATCAAGAAGGAGAAACTCAACACCACAGAATTCGGTGCAAACCTTGGTCTCTTCCGTTCGAGGATCATGATTGACTTCTCATACTTCATGACAACAACCTCTGACCTGATCACCTTCACGACACCTTCAAGGGCATCAGGTTCAACATCGTTCCTTACGAACATCGGTTCACTCAAGGGCAACGGTTATGAACTTTCACTCAGCGGTTCGATCATCAGGGGCAAGAACCTGTCATGGGATGCCAGCCTGAACTACTCAAGCGAAACCACCGTTGTGAAGGAGATTTACGAAGGTCTCGACGAGGTTGCAGTAACCTCATCGGGCAGCTATGGCATCTATGCCATTGTTGACATGCCCTATCCGCAGCTCAAGGCCAACACCTATGTAAGGGATCCCCAGGGCAGGGTCGTTGTTGACCCGGCAACCGGCTGGCCGTTGCAGAATGCAGCCCTCGAGTCAATGGGCAGAACAACACCCAAGCACATCATCGGTCTGAACACTTCACTGAAGGCATTCGGGTTTGCACTGTCAACTACAATTGACTACAGGACAGGTCACGTATTCTACTCACAGGGCCAGGACACAATGGAATTCACCGGAAGGTCAATGGAGAGCGTTTCAGCCAACAGGCAGGACTTCGTAGTTCCGAATTCGGTTATCGAAACCAGCCCCGGCGTTTATGTTGAGAACACGAACATTCCCGTTCAGAACGGCCGCCAGAGCTACTGGACAGACACCTACAACGATGTCAAGGAAAACTACGTGATTGATGCAACAGCCTTCAAGATCAGGGAACTTGCACTCACTTACACGCTTCCCTCAACTCTCATGAAGAACACTCCTCTGCAGAAAGTTTCTGTCGGCCTCATAGCCAGGAACCTTTACACACTGCTTCCCGCAGAGAACGCCTTCTCAGATCCTGAATTCAACAACTCGAACAGCAACGCGATCGGGGTTGGCGGTTACTTCCAGATGCCTCCGACAAGATCGTTTGGCGTGAACCTTAACATAGAATTTTAAAGGAGATTAGTTTATGAAAAGTATTATAAAGTTCGCTATAGTGCTGATGGTCACCGGACTGTTGGCATCATGTGAAGGTTACCTGGACGTCAACACAGACCCCAATAACCCGACTTCCGTTACACCCGACCTTGTCCTGCCAGTAGGCCAGTATTACACTGCGCAGTACCATTCACAAGACAGGGGACTTAGCCATCTCGGCAACATGATGATGGTCAACTGGAGCCAGAGTGACGGCTTCTCATGGTATACCGATGAGTTCAAATACAACGTCACATCAAACTTCTACACAGGCGTATTCAACAACACCTACGCCAACACGCTGAAGCAGTACCAGATACTTTTTAAGCTGGAAGATCCGAAGTTCTCCAATTACAAGGCAATTGCCATGATAATGAAGGCCTTCCACTTCCAGCAGCTCGTTGACTGCTACGGTGATGTTCCCTACACCGAAGCTCTTGGCAGAAGCCTTGAGGCAACCCCGGTTTATGATGATGCACAGGCAATCTATGAAGATCTCATGGTTCAGCTCACCGCTGCCATTGATCTTATCAAGGCTGCTCCCGCAATGGCACTTGTGCCCGGCGCTGATGATGCAATGTTCGGCGGCAACATGACCGACTGGATCAGGTTCGCAAACACACTCAAGGTCAGGATACTCACCCGCCAGTCAAGCATGTCAGGAAGAGGCACCTACATCACTGCCGAACTTGCCAAGATAGCTACCGAAGGTCACGGCTACATCACAGCTGACGTTGGTGTGAACCCTGGTTACATAGCCTTGAACACCGGGAAGCAGAACCCTATGTGGAACTCGCTCGGATGGGATGAGAGTGGTACAAAGACCATGAACTATAATGCAACCTGCGCAACAGCCTATGTTCTTAACTATCTGTCATCAACAAATGACCCGAGAATTGACAGGCTTTACGAAAAACCGGGAACCGGTCATCTCGGCGTACCCCAGGGTCTGCTCGATTATGACACCCCGGTCGCTGACCAGTATATGCCAGACAAAGTTTCAAACATAGGCCCCGGCATCCTCAAGGCAGCCAACATGGACGCTACTATCTTCACACTGGCAGAAGCCTACTTCAACCTGGCTGAACTGAGAGACAAGGGTCTCCTCACCACCGGTGCAACCGCCCAGTCACTTTATGAAAGCGGCATCACAGCCTCCTTCACATTCCTGGGCCTGACAGCAGCACAGGCTACAACCTATTACTCACAGTCAAGGGATCTTGTCAACTGGGGTAACTCACCTAACAAGCTCAAGGCTATCATAACCCAGAAGTGGATTGCTACCAACGGCGTCACAGCTGAGCAGTCATGGTTTGATTACAGCCGCACGGGATATCCCTCAGGAATTCCTCTGCCCCTGAACTACAACGCCACAGCCGACAGGCCTGTAAGGCTCTTCTATCCGTCAAACGAATACTCATCAAACGGAGAGAACGTACCTGCACAACCAAACGCCTTCACAGAAAAGATTTTCTGGGGTAAATAATCTTTAATAGCATAATACTATGAAAACATTAAAATATATCTTGATTCTAGTCTTAAGCCTTGGCGCGCTCAATTCCTGTCTGGTAGACCAGACCACGAGGTACGATGCCAATGATGACGGACCAAACCTTGCCGGTTTTGCCGACACCAGGACCGCATTCGGTTTTGTGGCAAACGGTGATGAATATGTCTTTACCGTCAGGATGAAGCTTATCGGCCCCACATCAATGGATGTTACCGATGACGTAGTCGTGACCATCGACAGCGATCCCACTTCAACAGCAGTCAAAGGCGTTCACTTCAGACTTGACCAGCCTACGATCACCCTCAAGAAAGCTGACAACTATCTCGGTCTTCTGCCCATCACTATTCTTACGCAGGGCATCGTGGCTCCTCTTGCAAAGGCTCCGGTACTTGTCCTGAAAGTTGTAAGCGCCACAGGTGCTGAGAACGTACTCAACAACGGCAAGAAGCTTGAGATTACCCTCAACTACGGTTGCTTCTCGAACCTCGCCGGCACGTACAATGCCCACCTGATCCGTACCAACGCGGACAACACAACGGTGGTTTATGACTATGTTGACGTAATTACCCAGACAGGTGTAGGTGAATACCGCACAACCGAGGTTGCCCATTATATCGGCGGCCTGGGAGTTGGTACCCCCGGTTACACATTCGTTGACGTCTGTAATGTCGTTACAGTTCCCAACCAGTATCTGCTCGACTACTACTCAAACGAGGTGTTCGGACACTTACCCGGATCAGTTGACCCGGCAACAGGTGTGATCAAAACCTTCTACACGGTGACATTTGCAGCCGGTAACAGGACATATGAAACAACTTACACACCCATACCGTAAGACTTGATTGCTAAATTTTAAAACTATTGAAAATGAGAAAACATATCATTTATAATGTACTCGGGCTTGCGTTTGTCGTAGCAGGTATGGTTGCCTGTGATACAGCCAGTCAGGACACGGAGCCTGTCATCAGCCCGGACGGTTACCCGACTGCAACTATTACCCCTGCTGCAACATCGGTGGCAGAAGGTAATCAGCTGGTCATCAACATTGCAACTGACAAGCCTATTGACAGGTCACTTACATTTACCTTCAGGCAGACAGGCGGAACAGCAAATGCTGATGATTATTCAGTTGAGCCTGCAGTGATTGCGCCCTATTCAAAAACCGCACAGATTGTAATTACAACCAATGTGGATTTTGACTATACAGCAACTGAAACCATCATCGGTGAAGTTGGCGTCTATTCGATAGCTGAGAAGTACCTTCTCAACCCGAAGACTGTCAACCCCACCAAGATGACCATTACAATCAACAACACCGTATCACCTGAACTTAACGTCGAATTCTCATGGAATGCCGATGTGGTTATCGACGGTGACACATACGATGCAGCTGATTACATAGACTTCGACTTCATCGTTTGCCCCGAAGCAGGATTTGACATCAGTGATCCCTGGGCTACCGAAATCGGTATCTATGATGCAGCAACCGGAAGCTCACCCGAGCATATGACCCTCTCAGGTCTTGCAAACGGAAGCTACCTGCTTGTAGCAGACCTTTATTACAATGACTTTGTTGGCTACAGCGACGGTTCAGTGAAGATTCCAATCGTGGCATCATTCACCCGCCAGGGAACCAACATCATTGACACCAAGGTCGGTATCAATCCTGCACAGATGATGGCAGACAACACCCCGGGCTTTGACAATGATCCGAGCGGTGCATATAACGTTGTGGTTGCAAAGGTTACCGTTGCCGGTAACAAATACACGATCACCAAGTGGGACAATACAACAATCGGTCCCTTCAAGTCAGCCAGCGTCAACTCATCAAGACCGCTGAACTACAGGAAGTAATCAGCCCTTCGACTGGTTAAAATAAAAGAGGGTGTCTCTCACAGGGACACCCTCTTTGTTTTCAGCTTCGGGCCAGTTTATTGATTGCGGGCCGGTTTTACTTACTGTTGTCAGGACTTTTGCATGTTCACCTGCCGGCCTTCCTGTACCTGTATCCAGCTCCGGCTGCCAGCAGCACAAGCACTGTGACTGCAACATATACGAATGACGGTACTGGTACCGGATCACCGGCAGCATATGAATGCAATCCTGACAGGTAATAGTTGACCCCGAAGTATGTCATCAGTACCGAGGAAAAGGCAAAGAGGGAAATCAGATTAAACGTATAGGTATCCTTCATTCCGGGTATCATCCTCGAATGGGTTACAAGCGTGTAGACTATTATTGTTATCAGTGACCATGTCTCCTTCGGATCCCATCCCCAGTAACGGCCCCATGACTCATTGGCCCATATTGCACCGAGGAAGGTGCCGATTGTAAGGAAATACAGCCCCAGTGTAAGCGTCCGGTAGTTGATTACTGTAAGCTCATCAATAACTCCACTTATCCTTTCTGCGTTATCCCTGTTGATGAACAGCATCATCACAAGAACCACTATGCCCAGTATTGCACCAAGTCCCAGGAAACCGTAGCTGCCGGTGATGACAGATACGTGAAGTGTCAGCCAGTATGAACGCAGCACGGGCACAAGATTGGTGATCTCGGGATCCATGAAGCTGAGATGCGCCACCATCAGTGTCAGCCCTCCCAGGACGGCGGTGGCGGCAAGTGTCAACAGCGATTTCCTGCTGAATATCAGTCCGGCAAGCAGAGTGACCCATGAGATGAACAGCAGTGACTCATAACCGTTGCTCATGGGGGAATGACCTGAGATGTACCACCTGATACCCAGACCGAGGGTATGGAAGATGAACCCGGCTGCCACAAGGGCGGCAAGTATTTTCAGAAGGATTCCCTTCAAAGTACCGCCCCTTATTATCATCACAATGATTGTAATGATCATTACAAGTCCCACGGTGGCGTAATACGGGAATAGCCGCTCAAATATCTTCACCCTGTAGTAGAAGAGTTCTGCATTGACCTTCCCTTCTGAGGGAAGCTCATACCCCGCATAATGCCGCTGGTAGTTCTTGAGTGCGACAATGTAATCTTCAGGAGAGGTGGACGGACGGGTCATTGATGTTACCGACTGAGCCCATAGCGGAACCACACTCACCACAAACAGGGAGTCTTCAAGCCCGATACCTTTCCTGGCAGCTTCCTCTGCACTGCCCCAGTGGTCGGTGCTGTCCCGCAGCGGGAACATCCTCATGAAGTCACCCCTCGACATCATGTAACAGATATTGACCCTTTCGTCAACCTTTATCACCTCCTTGTCGAACTTCGTCCGTTCACTTTCACTCTTTGAGTAGGCCTGGTCAACCAGCGTGGCGAGACGGTAACCTCCGTCCTTCCCCATTTTAACAATATCGGAGAAGGCAGCCTTCTCACCTGTCAGGTTAAGCTGGCGGCGGAGCTCCTCGTTTGAGACCTTTATCAGCGGAACGTTCTGCCAGTGATAGAAATCGAGCGAACAGCCGAGGAATACCTGCATCGGTGAAAGCCCCTCAAAGCTGTTTTCCCTTGAAACCTTCCGTAGGATGTCACTGCTGATCGTATACAGCGGCTTTGTCCGTCCTTTCTGATCCTGTGCCAATACCTCCCCGAAACTGTCTGCAGCCTTCCGGTCAATCACCAGGTGCTGGCTCTTCAGCGGTGAAAGGGAAGTCATAATCAGTAAAGCCATGATTGCTGCCGGCTTGCGGTAGCGTGAGCTCCAGTGTCCCGGTGTGACGGTACGGAAGAATGACTTCCTGTTGACAAGGGAAAGAATAATAAACAGGAACAGGAGGCCGTAACCGGTATAGGTTGTATACATGCCTGCAGGGTCATGGTTAACCGAAAGGACGGTACCAAGTTCATCATGGTCATATGATGACTGGTAGAAGCGGTAGCCCCTGTATTTGAGTATATGGTTCATATATATGTCATAAGGCATTTCCGTGCCGTGCTCCGGGTCACTCAGGGTCACCCTGCTTTTGAAGCCCGAAGGGCTGTTGGACCCCGGGTACCTTTCAACGATGAAATCATCAAGCCTGAGGCTGAACGGAAGCTCTTTTCCGCTTGCTCCCCAGCTGACCCGGGCAGTGAGATTACCTGCTGAAACCTGCCATACCGATCTCAGCTCAGTATCGTCATTCCAGAGATGGATCTTCTTCTCATAACCGTCGCCGGAGAGTGTGAATTCCAGTGCACCGCCGGGGCCCTGACCTCCTGATCCTGCCGGCACCACGGTACCGCTCATTGTCAGCACCTGGGGCATGATCCTGTAACTGGCAATTGTATATACAACGCCTGGCGTCAGAACCGCCAGGGAGTCAGCCGGATAGTCAACAGATCTCATCTCCTGCATTATAGTCGATTTGAGACCCATCACCGACTTTATAAAGAATGATGTCCCGTCAGTTGTAATTGAAATATTTGCGTCGATGCCGAATCCTGCGGTCATTTCTCCTATCATCCCGGTCTCGCCCATAGTCAGCACTACGGTCTCACTCTTGACCATGTCAGGTGTGCACAGCAGCGATACCATCGGCTTGCCGTCCGGTACCTGTTCCACCTTTTTCACAGCACCGGCAAGGTATCCGTCGAAGTTAAGGGAGACTTTTTCACCTTGACCTTCGAGGCTCCTGTGGTATTTGCCGTGGCGTCCGCCGGTAACGTTCAGAGGGGCGGAATGTGATGCCACTGCCTGACCGTTCGCATCAGCAAGTTCAAAGGTGAGATTATTGCCTGAAGATGTTGTTACACTTGATGACGCTCCTTCCCTGATATGTATCATGCCGTCATAACCCGTATACCTTGTTATGGCTGCGCCGGCCACCATGACTATAAATGCCGCATGAAAGAGCAGAATTGTCAGCTTCTCCCTGCGCCACAGCCTGAATATGTAAATCTGACCAACGAGGTTAACAGCAAGTAACAGGAAGAGAAGTTCAAACCAGACCGTGTTGTATACTGCTACCCGGGCAGCCTGCTGCCCGAAGTCGTTCTCTATGAATGTAGCGGCAGCCATGGATACCGCAAGCACAATGAAGAGAATACCCATCATTGCGGGTGTAAAAAGAAACCTTAATGCTTTCATGAAATCAATTTAGATGTAAAACTATCCCTTTTCGGAAATTACAAGCAATTTTTCCCTGTCGAGTATCTTAACTGACCGAGGGGTAGCCTGAATTATATTTTCATTTTCAAATTCTCCGATAATCCTTACCACGCTCTCTTTTGCCATATTAGTCATCTCTCCCAGTTCCTGGCGTGAAAGTACCATCTCAAACTCATCTGAGTGGAAGATACTGTCTGAAAAATAAAGCAGTGCCTCTGCCAGCCTCCCATGCATCTTCTTCTGGGTCAGGTTTAGAACCTTCTGATGTAGTCTGAGTGCCTTGCCACTCAGGTCTTCAATAAAGCCTGCAGCAAAACCGGGGTTGGAGGAAATCACCTGCCGGATAACGTCAAAATTAATGAAACAGGCCTGAACATGGGTTATGGCCGCCACAGAGTAGCAGTAGCGTGAGTTTACATGGACACCCGGCCCTGCCAGAAGTGTTTTTGATTCCGCCAGGTTAAGAATAAGGTTCTTTCCTGCATATCCTTCCATATATACCTTTGCCAGGCCGGAGAGGAGAAAAATGGCATTTGAAGAGGGTGATCCCTGTTTGATAATAATCTCTGAGGGCTTGAAGCTGGCTTCATAGCGGTTTTTGTTGACGAGCTCCAGTTCCTCCGAAGAGAGATTCTTGAAGTTTGCCCAGCACCTGGAACAGAACTCACAACTTGTAATCTTGTTATCTGTATACATCAGATTAGATTTTAATGCAAATTTACCCCGTCAAACCTAACGGGTCTGTATTTATGACATATATCATATTCGGTTTTGATCTTTATCAATCTGACCGACTGCACTTATCAATCCATTGTGATTGAAATATCAACGCGAATAAGTGCTTATCTATCTCAGGTCTTGTTACCTTTCCAAAGAGAAAATCTAAATCAAACTTATATGAAAAGAAGCCTGAGATTAACCACATTAGTAATTACAGCCGGCCTAATTATGGCCTCATGCGAAGGTCCGATGGGTCCCGCAGGGGAAGAAGGAGCAAAGGGAGACAAGGGAGACAAGGGAGATCCCGGAACAACACTTGCATGTACTGACTGCCACAACAGCACAAGCCCGATGGCTGCCTTCTCACAGCAGTGGAGCACCTCTACCCATGCCCTGGGTGGAAATGCTGCCTACGCCAACAGGGCAGGATGCGTACAGTGTCATACAAGCCAGGGATTCCTGGAGTATGTTGCTGAAGGTTCAGTAGCAAATATTTCAATACCTTCGAACCCGATGCAGATCAACTGCTCAACATGCCACAAGATTCACCAGACCTATTCATCGGCTGACTGGACACTCACCAAGCCCGGAGCACAGACACTTGATGTCAAATATGCCAATGCTGATGTTATATGGAACAAGGGAGCGAGCAACCAGTGTGCATTCTGCCACCAGATGCGCCCAGTTTCTCCTGCACCTGTTGCCGGCGGAGCTGACTTTGCAATTACCAGCTCACGCATAGGACCTCATCACGGACCTAACACCAACCTCATCCTCGGGAAAAGCCCGTTTGAGCTTTCAGGTACCACATATCCTACCACGAACCCCCACTCCACAGCTGATGGCTGTCTGACATGCCACATGTCAACACCATACGGCTACACGGCTGGCGGACACAACATGGGAGTATGGTATGACAGCCACGGCACCGAGATGATGCTCAAGACCGGATGCGCAACATGCCATACCAATGCCACCACTCTTGATACCAAGATTGCTGATCTTACTGCCGATGTTGAAGATAAGATGGCAAGGCTTGAGGCACAGCTCGTTGCGGCAGGCGTATACAACCCGACCACAGCCCTGGCAAAAACAGGAACCTTCAAGGCCAATGCAGTTCTGGCTTACCTGAACTACAACACAGTCAAGGAAGACCGCAGCAACGGTATCCACAACCCCGGTTACATCAGCACACTGCTTGAAAACTCGATAGCAGCAATGGTTGCACTGGGTTACGCTGATCCCGGCAAATAGGGATTGTACAGGAATAAAGAAAGCTGCCCGCCAATGCGGACAGCTTTTTTTATTTGCCTCCCGGGGATTGTGCAGGAACCAAAAGAGCTGCCCGCCAATGCGGACAGCTATTTTTATTTGATTCAAGGAGAATGTGCAGGAACAAAAAAAGCTGCCCGGCATGCAGACAGCTTTTTTTTATTTGCTCCTGACGAAATTACTTCTTCAGAGTCCTCATGTAGTTGATAATGCTCCAGATCTCGGTATCTGGAATTTTCTTGTCATAGGCCGGCATTTCGCCTCTTCCCTGCTTGGTCTGATAGAACATTTCACCATCGGTGTAACCCTGGAAGGCAGCACCTGAGAAATCGCCCGGGAATGTCTTGCACATCCTTCCCTTGGGACCGTCGCCGAGGCCGGTCTTGCCATGGCATGAGGCACAGTTCTTGGCAAATGATACCTTGCCTGCGTTAACTGATGCATCATCCTTTGCTACCGGGTTGGCCATCTTCTTGTACTCAGCCGGGATAACCCAGGCTTCTCCCTTTTTCTGCTGGGCGTCCACAACCTGTGTCAAACCAAAAGCCAGCAAAACAGTACCAACAAACAAAACTTTCAACTTCATAATCTTACTTTTTTAATTTCACTTAAATTAATCATATTTCATGCCAAAACAGAGAAGGGTTTAATTAATCCTTCTTTTTCCGGCTCTCCTTTTTTATTCTGATCAGGTTGATGACAACCAGTGTATAATGGCCCCACACACCAAGCAGCATAATGGCCAGGGTCACAACCATCCACTTCGGAGCCAGCGTAGACCAAAGGCTCCTGTAAACAGGTGATGACTTCTCCGCCCTTGTACCCCAGGCAGTAACCTCCCTCTTCTCAACGCTTCCGTAAAAGTAGTTTTCATTGAATCTGCCGATAACCGTAAGGTTTCCGAGGCTGTCCCCGGGAATGTTCTCGGGAAATTTTGCTCTGAAGAATCCGTTTTCGTCAAGTAAACCCGTACTTACAGGAAGCAGACTGAACATCCTCGGAACATATACGCCGATCTCCTCTCCTTTTACTGGCACCGGACCGTCAGCACCCGGAGCGGTTGCAGATAATGTAACTATTCTTTCCCCATCCTCTTCTGTCAGCTTCATCTCAATATCAACATCGAGAATACTTAGTTCACCAGAAGTGGCATCGGTAATGCTGTCGCCGTCAAATACAGCTGTGAAAAACCACGATCCGTCATCGGCTTTGAGAAGGATCGTGCTATCGCTGATTATATGGGCAGCGTTTCCTGATGCATCAGTAATAACCTCTTCCAGGAGGTTTTCATTATTGTAAAAGCCTATCCTGAGGCCGGGCAGCGGCTTTTCACCGGTCTGTGTAATATTGGTCATTTTAACCTGCAGGATTTTCCTTGAATCGGAGTCCTTCAGGTAGGTAAAGAGCATGTAAGGACTGATCTTCGTTTCCTGAACCGGAAAAGCAGAAGCATTGCTGACAGTTCCCAGGATTATCAGGAGGGTGATGAGGGTCTGTTTCAGAGGAACCTTGTTCATGATACTGTTGATTTTAGGTTATTCAGCATTCTTTTCGTCAGCCTCTTCAAGCTCTGAAATCGAGACTATGGGGGCAAGTTTTGAGACGATCATGAACAGCATTCCAAAGACGGCAACCCCGGCTGCTGTAAGTGACCACTCCACCCATGTTGGAGAGTAGAACAGCCAGTCGTGCCTTGTATCCTGGATTGGAATGAATGGCGTCTCAAGGGTTGGAACAATGATTATGTACCGGTTGACCCAGAGAGCCAGGAGGGCAATTACTGCGGCTATGGTAATATTCCTGATTGTACGCAGTTTCGGAATGGCGATTATAAAAATCGGCGTGAGGATTCCGATATAGTTTGCGAAGATGAAGTAAGTCCTGAACTCAGTAAACAACTTATCAATCAAGATCTTGTCCATCTTAACCGAGCCGTACCATTTGGTCAGGTAGTCACTGAATGTAAAGTATCCGAAAAATGCTGCAATCACAAAGAGTACAATTCCCAGATTGACGAAATGCTTCAGTGTGATGTATTTTTCGAGGTGGTAGATCTTCCTGAATATTGCCATCAGTATTATAAGGAGTCCGACACCAGAAAAGACTGCGGCTATCACGAAGTAAGGTCCGAAGATAGTGCTGTGCCAGCCGGGCTGGAGTGTGACTCCGAAAATCCATGCCAGTACAGAGTATACGATGATGGCAATAGCGATTATCATTGTAGCCATCACGTTTCTTGAAAATGTAAGGATCTTCTTCTGCTTCGGGGTGCCTGTATAACCAAGTGACAGAATCCTGAACATCTTCTTTTTCCATGGTGCAATCTGCAGGTTTTCAGCGTCCCTGAGGATGGCAAAGTCTTCAATGAATGACACATAGAGGAAGATTGCAGCGCCGAACACATCGGTAAGAATTGCAATTACGTCCCATACAATAGGTGACTGGATACGCGGAAATGCAAGGATATACGGTATTCTTTCAAGCCGTCCGACGCAGAAGAATATAAAGAAAGGCCCTATAGCAAGTGAGATTACCGTAATAAGCTCTGCAAGCCTGATTACGGGGGCTCTCCATGATGTTTTGAACAGATGAAGTGTTCCTGATA
The DNA here is from genome assembly GCA_021816545.1 of Bacteroidota bacterium. Lineage (GTDB taxonomy): Bacteria > Bacteroidota > Bacteroidia > Bacteroidales > VadinHA17 > SR-FBR-E99. Next base: position 4,345 of record JAKAXP010000013.1, on the reverse strand, counting down.
CAAGGGCACCGGCATAGCTCAGCCCCATGAAAAAGATGAAATTTACAATATAAACACCCCATACCACATTGTCTCTCATGCCGGTCACAATGTGACCCTTGTCAATCTGTTGGATCAACCCGTAAATGCCGGTTATGAAAACCAGAAGAAGGATTCCGAAAACGACATACCAGCTTCGGCCTGTCTTTTCAATCTCAGGGGTCAGGTCCCTGAGCAGTTCCGATCTTTTGTCGCTGTTCATTTCTCAGATTTTGCCGGTTTCTTATTTTCAATGGGCTTGTACCTGTCAGATATTGACTCATCGAGGTCTTCCAATCCGATCTCCACAGGGTACATGCGGTTAACCGCGGGCAGGTAATAGACGCTCGGCATGGTGCCAAGTTCTTCCATATGCCTGTATCCGTGCCTGTCAACCATCAGGGATGAGAAGCGGAGTGTCTCGACCCCGTTGGTCACTGCATCCTCATTCAGGTCACCGAAATAGATAACACCCATTGGACAGGCCTTCACGCACCTGGGCAGTTCATTGTTCCTGAGCCTGTCAGCACAGAAGACGCACTTGCCTACAGTACCTTCCACTGGCGGGATATTCAGTTCAGGGTCATACACATGATCCTTCGGCACCTCTACCCCCGGATCCTTCCAGTTAAAGACACGTGCCGAATAGGGACAGGCGGTCATGCAAAACTTGCAGCCTATGCATCTCTTGTTGTCTACCAGGACGATACCGTCTTCGCGTTTGTATGTGGCTCCGACTGGGCATACGCTGACGCACAGGGGACTGTCACAGTGGTAACATGGTTTCGGGAACCAGTACCTTGCAGTCAGTTCAGAATCCTGCAGCAACTGTATCTTTATCCACTCATGGTCCTTCGGGAGCATGTGTCCCTCCTGGCAGGCATCGACACACTTGCGTGCATTTTTGCACTTTGAAAGGTCAATCACCATGACAAACTTCCTGTCAGGGATTCCCTTATGTGACTTTTTTATTTGTTCCCTGGTCTCCGCTTTTGCCATCCTGATTGAGGCCCGGTCAACCTCCACCAGTTTACCGTCAGCCGAAAGCAGCATCACCTTTTCACCTGATTCATCCGAAGAAGAATCACCGGTAGCCATCGCTGTGCCTGCAACGGCAACTGAACCCAGGCTCAGGCCAAACTTCCTGATAAATTTTCTGCGGGATGAAGAATCTTTAATTTTTCTTTCCATATGCATACATTTAAATCAGTGTTTGTCACAGACCCGGTAAGCGACGGGACAGAGCCCGGATAACAGGTCTGATCAGTGGCTTTCCTGCCAGCCGGTGACAATGCTCCTGAAGTTGCTGACGGGTGATTTGCCCATCGTGCTGACATACAGGTGCACAAACAGAAATATTACAGTCAGGAATCCGAGCACAACGTGAAACTGGTCTGTGAGGAAGATTCCGCTGACACCAAGAAATTTCTTTAGGATGAATTCCGGGAACATCAGGGCCCATCCTGTAACAAAAAGCATCGGGAGAACAAAATACATCACGCCTATATAGGAAACCTGCTGAAGAGGATTGAACTTCCTTTCACGGTCAACCGGGAAAGGAGCCTTTTCACCCTTGAAGTACCCGTAAGCATAGTAGTATCCCTGTGCCCAAAGTCTCTGACCAAGACCTTTCAGCCTGATCAAATAGTGCCTTCCGTTCGTTGTGAAAAGATTGCCGAAAAGAAACATTGTATAACTGACCGTCAGAAGAACGCCGCAAACATTGTGTATGGCAACTGCTCTCTGGAACTTAACCACAAGGGCGTTGTCAGGGTTTGAATAAAGCATGCTGAATCCGGTAACGATAAGGAAAAGGCACAAGACCGCATTTGTGGCATGCCAGATCCTGACCCATACCGGGTAGTGATAAAAGTTACTGCTCATAATATTTCTTTACTGGCCTGATTAAAATTCTGAATACTGTATGGACCCCTGCTACAATAAGGACGAGTCCTATGACGATCATACCTGTCAGAGATATGAACTTGCTTCTGTTGGCACCTATAACGTAAGAGTCATTGCTGAATATGACACCGTTAATGAAACCTTCCTGGTCACGGCTCTCCTTTGAAACGTACTTGTAAAGGGTACCCATCAGGATTGAGTTCTGGCTGTGGCAGTCAACGCAGGAACTCACTGCGCTGTCAGCAGCCATCACCTCATGTGCCACGAGCACGCTGTCACTCATACGGGTATGACAGTCAATGCACCTGACCGCTGCAAGATGCCTGTCAGGGTCAGGAAGGAACTCATGTTTCGGAAGTACCATGGTAAGTTCCTTTTCAGTCACCAGTCCCATAATATCAGGGTTACCATGGCAGTGAAGACACATCTCGTTTGACCTGGAAATATTTTCACGCAGACTGCCTGATTCCCTGGCCATGGGGGTGTAATAGTGTGCATCATGGCACTGCCAGCAGGTAAAGGCGCCGTCAGTTGCCGTATAGTGAATGCTTTTCTGGTATTCAGCGTCTATCTCCTCAAACTTGTACTGGGCATAGGTGGGGTCATAACCATGGCAGTCAAGGCATGACCATCCGGTTTCAAACCTGGTCTCGATTGCATGCGGAAACTGCTTGAATCCTTCGCTGTGGCAGTCGAGGCAGTTGAAACTCCAATGGACTGAATTATAAAAAGCATCAGGACTGATAAAGTTGTGTTCAGCCATCAGTTCCTTGCGTGACAGTCCGGTCACAGTGTCTGTAATGCTATAGACCAGCTTGCCATGGCATTTCAGGCAGTTCTGTTCGTTATCCTCAGCGTAGAGGCTGTTGGCCGCACTGCGTGTTGGCTTGACAGTGTCCTGGTCCTGGCCCGCCACATTCAGCGGGGCCAGGAGAGGCAGAATAAAAACAAATAATGGAATCTTTCTGAAAATCATAATAGCTTTAATCTGTTAGAAACGGACAGTAACATTCAGCCCGATCAGGTAATTACCGTCACCGATGCTGTTCTTGTTGTATACGAAGTTGTACTGTCCCAGTATGTCCTTATAGTTGGCAAAGAAGATCTGGAATGCATGGGTGGCGGTACCTATTTCCCATCCCAGCGCAAGCTGAGGCTTGGAATTGAATTCTTCATTCTCCTGCTTGTTGAAGAGCTGGTCATACTCGGCAATTATGCTGTGTGAACCGGTAACATTGAACCTTGCTCCGGCAGAAATCCCGTAATTGGCATTCTTGTAGCCTGTCTCCACGGCATTGAGCCAGATGAATGTGGGCGCAACCTGCAGTGAGAGCTTCTCTCCGAATTTGCGGGCTATAAGCAACTGGTTGAAGTATGAAAGGCGGTGTATTTCACGCCAGTCGTGTGCCGGACCAAAAGTATTCTCATTCAGGAGGTTAATTCCCATATTGCCGTAGAAGCTGAGTGAAATGGGAACCGAACCTGACGAGGTCTGCCGGAGAATTGCAAATTTTACTGCAAGGTCCTGTGCCTTGTAGTTCTTGGCAGTACCTACGGCTATCATCAGCCTGTCGGTTATGCCGTAATTGAGCCCGAGGCGGATGTTTGCCGGAGCCCACAGCCCGAAAAGGTCATCAAGGGCATTGTTGACTGTCCCGAACCTGTGATGGATCTCGAACTCGAGCATCCCCTTGAAAGGAGTGGCAACAGTTTGGTTGTCAATTAAAATACTTGTCTCAAATGTCCTTACCGGATAATCTTCACTCTCCTGGCAGAACGCCGGAAATGCAATAAGGGCCAGAATTACTGATATGGCAAATTTTTTCATGGTGATCATTATTTAGGGTTTCCTGGATTCTAATTTTTTTCTGCTCCCTGTGATGCCCACAGTTTTATTACATCCGGAGCTGCTATTAAAAGAGTATCAACCTGCAGCATCTGGGATCCGAATGCCGTTATTGACGAATGTATTGACAGCACCCTGCTTGATGCGGGAGTGACTGTATCAACATTTGCTGAAAGCTTATCGTAAACCCTGTCCGTACTCCAGGCGCCGTGACAGCCCTGACAGAATGGTGCAATGGTTTCCGAGAAGCTCACCGTTAGTTCCTGAGGTATTTCCTGTTTTGCCCAGGAATACTGCTCACACGAAGAGAGGAATGCACCGCCTGCCACTATCAGGACGGTCATTACCAGTCTTGTTATCGATGCCTTTCGCTTCATTTTACTTGCTGTTATATGATTCACAAATATACCGGAATATGGATACCCCAATGCCCGGTGCCAGGTGTATTTAGATTGATATACAGGTGTTTCTTATCAACCGTAATATTGATATTTGTCATCTGAAAAGCTGCCAAATGCCGCTGATAAAGGATAATACCGGCTGTGCCGGGAATCAATCGAGTAGGAGGAAAATGAA
>JAKAXP010000247.1 GCA_021816545.1 Bacteroidota bacterium | reverse complement strand
AAATGATAAATCACGGCTATGCCGAAGATGAAAAGGATGCAGCCGCCAAGGCAATCAATGCAGGTGTGGAAATGGAAATGGCCACTACTTCATATTATGATAATATTAAGGCTCTCCTTGAGGAAAAGAAGATAACAATGGAAGAGATTGACAATGCTGTCAGAGACATTCTCAAGGTGAAGTACAGGCTCGGTCTGTTTGACAATCCGTATACTGACACCCTGGCTGAAAAGAAGATTCTTGACCCGGCATTCCTTGACCATGCAAGAAAGGTAGCCAGGGAGAGCGCCGTCCTTCTGAAGAATGAGAACTCAGCGTTGCCACTTTCGGCGGATAATATATCTTCAGTTGCCGTCATAGGCCCACTGTCAGACGCTCCCCGTGACCAGCTGGGCACATGGTGTTTTGATGGCAGGGCGGAGAACTCTGTCACTCCTCTTGCTGCAATAAGGGAAGTACTTGGAGAGAAGAGGGTCAACTATGTTCAGGCGCTTTCATACAGCCGTGACAAAAGCAAGGCTGGCTTTACAGCTGCAGTTGCTGCAGCCCGCAGGTCAGATGCAGTACTCTTCTTCGGCGGTGAAGAATGGATACTTTCCGGTGAAGGGCAGTCAAGAGGCGAGATTGACATGCCTGGAGCCCAGACTGAATTGCTCGAGGCACTTGCTGCCACAGGCAAGCCTGTGATTCTTGTAATTATGGCAGGAAGGCCACTGGCCATAGGCAGGGAACTGGAGTTGACTGACGCCGTGCTTTATGCATGGCATGGCGGAACCATGGCAGGCCCGGCGATAGCTGACCTGCTCTTTGGAAAGGAATCACCATCCGGCAAACTGCCTGTCACCTTTGTCAAGGGAGCAGGACAGATACCTTTCTATTACTACAGGAACAATACCGGAAGACCTGCAAATGACCAGGCATGGACTCCGTTTGACTCAATACCGGTCGTCAATCCGCAGAGTTCCCTGGGTTACAAGTCATTCCACCTCGACTATGGCTTCACCCCACTTCTTCCTTTCGGATACGGACTAAGCTATACGACCTTTGAGTACAGTGACCTGACTCTTTCATCCCAGGTCATGAATAGGGAAGGGAACCTCACTGTAAAGGCCAGGGTAAAAAATGCCGGTAAAATGGATGCAGACGAAATTGTACAGTTCTATGTCCGTGACCGGGTGGGCAGCATTACCCGCCCTGTTAAGGAACTAAAAGGATACAAGCGCCTGAGGATCAACATGGGAGAGACCGCGGAGGTTGAGTTTACACTTACTGCTGCTGACCTTGCCTTCTTCAATGGTAAGGAAACTGTTACCGAGCCGGGAAAATTTGATGTCTGGATTGGCCCCAGCTCTGATGAAGGACTTCATTCGGATTTTATACTACAGTAGTCTGATTAATAATGGTTAAGATGATACAACTGGGTGCAATTTTTATGCTTATTGCTCTTCTGGCCCCTGGATGTAATAAATCCGAGAAGCCGGAAGAGTATCCTGATAACCCAAATACAGGGGAGATGGTACTTGTCTGGAGTGATGAATTTGACTACAACGGACTTCCTGACTCAAAAAAATGGAGTTATGATACTGACGGCAATGCCTCCGGATGGGGAAACAATGAATCTCAGTACTATACTTCATCGCGCCTTAAGAATGCGGAGGTGAAGGACGGATATCTTACCATTACAGCTCACCGTGAAGATTTTGAAGGATTCAAATATACATCTGCAAGGCTTGTAACCCGTGGCAAAGGCGACTGGCTTTACGGAAGGGTGGAGGTAAAGGCAAAACTTCCTGACGGCAGGGGCATGTGGCCTGCAATATGGATGCTTCCGACAGACTGGACTTACGGCGGATGGCCGGCCAGCGGGGAGATAGATATTATGGAAAATGTTGGCTATGATCCCTATAAAATTGTTGGCACGGTTCATACTGAAGCCTACAACCACTCGATCGGAACCCAGAAGGGGGCAAACACCCAGGTTCCGACCTGCTACAGTAATTTTCATGTATACGCCATGGAGTGGGAGCCTGCCGAGATAAGAATATATGTTGATGACAGGCTTTATTTTACATTCAGGAATGAGGGTACAGGGTACAGGGTATGGCCTTTTGACAAGAGGTTCCATCTCCTGCTCAATATTGCAGTGGGAGGCAACTGGGGAGGCCAGGAGGGTATTGATGACACCGTCTTCCCGCGTTCGATGGTGGTTGATTACGTAAGGGTATACCAGAAGAAATAATGAATATCCTGAGGGTATCGGCTCTGCTTGCAGTCATCCTTTTTGCTGGTTGCAACAGGAACCCTGAAAATGGTCCGGGCACTGATGATGGCCGGTTTATAAAGGCCTCAGCATGGGTAACTGCTCCCGTACAGGGGATACTGTTAGAGAGGCAGGCCACTGACCCGGAATTCCGGAGTCCGCTCAATGCTGACCCGGTCATACTTGTTGATACAACAGTCAGGTACCAGGAAATTGACGGGTTCGGGAACTGTCTTACAGGTGGCAGCGCCCTTCTGCTGAACAGGATGACACCGGCAGCACGCAGTGCACTTCTACAGGAGCTCTTCAGCCCTGAAGGCAACGGAATAGGGATCAGTTACCTTAGGATAAGTATTGGAGCATCCGATCTGAGCGACAGGGTCTTTACCTATTGTGACCTTCAGCCGGGAGAGACGGATCCGCTGATGGAAAAGTTCAGTCTTGATGCGGAAAAGGAGGATCTGATACCTGTGCTAAAGGAAATACTTGCTGTAAATCCTTCGCTGAAGATAATGGGTTCTCCCTGGACAGCTCCGTTGTGGATGAAGACAAACAATGCTTCTGTAGGCGGTAGCCTTAAGAGGGAGTGGTTTGATGCATATGCCCTTTATTTTGTGAAGTATATAAAGGCTATGGAGGCCGAAGGGATTTCGATTGACGCCATTACAATTCAGAACGAACCCCTTCACGGGGGGAACAATCCCAGTATGGTCATGACAGCATCCGACCAGGCACTTTTCGTCAGGCAGAGTCTTGGCCCTGCATTCTCAAATGCAGGAATCGATACGAAAATCATTATTTATGATCACAATGCTGACCGGACGGATTACCCGCTGACTGTTTTGAGTGATCCTGAAGCACGTAAGTATATTGACGGATCGGCATTCCACCTCTATGGTGGGGCCATAAGTGCCCTTTCAGCAGTTCATGAAGCATACCCTTCAAAGAACCTTTATTTTACAGAACAGTGGGTAGGCGGTCCGGGTAACCTGGCCGGAGACCTTAAATGGCATGTTGAAAACCTGATAATAGGTGCAACAAGAAACTGGTGCCGTACGGTTCTGGAGTGGAACCTCGCATCTGACCCTTCATATGATCCACATACAGAAGGCGGATGCGACAGGTGCCTCGGGACTGTAACGCTTGACGGCAACAGTGTCAAACGCAATCCTGCATATTATATTCTGGCACATGCTTCAAAATTTGTCAGACCTGGATCAGTGCGGGTTTCATCAACAGAGCAGACATTAATTCCCAATGTGGCTTTTATGACCCCCGAGGGAGGGAAAGTCCTGATAGTACTAAACACGACCGACGTCAAAAGGAATTTCAATATCAGGTTCAGGGGTCTGACAATGCCGGTTAGTCTCAACGGAGGTTCTGTTGGTACCTGGATTTGGGAGTGATTTACTCTTTCACCGCCATTTGAGCAAAACTCCCTTCGGGGGTGAATATCCTTATAATGTAGATCCCGGGTTTGAGTGCGCTCATATCAACAGTGTCATACCGGCTGTTTACCTGCTGTGTCAGCAGTATAGCGCCACGGACGTCATAGATGCAGATGCTG
>JAKAXP010000246.1 GCA_021816545.1 Bacteroidota bacterium | reverse complement strand
TGCCCCTGGTAATTCCTGATTCGTTGAAAGAATCGACGCTGAAGTAATATTTCACATCCCTGTTCAGGCCGGTGAGCATTACGGAACCGGCATCATAAACCATCACGGATGCATATAGTTTCCCGGGATCAGTGCCGTAGTTTACAATATATCCTGTTGCCCGGTTATCTGCAGACCACTCCGCGAGGGCTTTCCTGGTGTCAGTTTCGTTGCGGCTGACAGTGAAATCCCTGATCTCAGCAGGAGCGTCACCCTCCCTGGTTCCGAATATCCTGAAGTCATACAAAGAGAACAGACCATCAGGCACACTGACATTCTCAATCTTTATGAATCTGGTCCTGACAGGTTTGTCAAGCTGAATGTAATCATGGCATGCATCTTCAGTGTTATTGCTTTTATCTGCAATGACATCCCATGATTTTCCGTCCTGTGATGAAAGAATTTTGTAACGGTAAAAGATCTCATTGCTGCGGGGTTTGAGAGTTGATCCGTTGTCTGCAAAGTTGACCTGAACGGCATGAACTGTGGAAGCGTCATCAAGTTCTACACTTAGCCATTCCCCGCTGTCGCCGGTAACAGCTGACCACCAGGTTCTTATATCTTCATCAAAAGCATTGCTGACAGGGAAACCATCCGATGCAGATGATGCATATGCATTTTTTTCAAAGGATAAAAGCATCCATCCTGCAAACGTGTTCTCTTTGTCAAAATCAACCTTTCTGTCAGGTATGATTGCCGGGTAATCACCGAAAGCAGTAAAAACCCTGAGTACGCCGTCCTTGTCGAATGCCGCCGGGAACAATCCGAGGCGCCGTTCGAACATATGCCGAATTGAAATGGACATGGTTGCAATATGCCAGTAGTTGCCGTATTCATCCCGGAATGTCGAACCGTGTCCTGCGCCGCCGGCAAACCCTCCCGGCTTGTATGAGAAGGGGCTGTACGTTTCATATTCGAACGGTCCCATTGGCGAATCCGAAGTATAGACACCGTCGGCGTATGTCCTGTATTCAGTACCCGGTGCAGCATACTGGAGGTAATACCGGTCGTTGTATTTTGTCATCCATGCTCCTTCATTCCATCCGGCCCGTGTCAGCTCATTGTGCTCTCCCGGCACTTCCCAGCCGTTTTTATCCGCATTGTGTTCAATCAGGACCTTCGGTTCTGTGACAGCCTGCATTTTTGAGTTGAGCTTTACCCCAGAAATGGGCAATTGATTTGAGCAACCCCAGTAAAGATATCTCTGTCCGTCATCATCAGTGAAAAAATGCGGATCCCATACATCGAAAGGAAGAGTATCATTCAAAGGCTTCCAGCTATCAGTGAACGGGTCAGCGGTATAATAGAACGGCTTCCTTTCGGTTGATGATGCGGTAAACCAGACTGTATCATTGATTGCGACAGCATCAGGCGCGTAGTCCTCAACGGGGAGCGTGCTGACCGGCAGGTAGGTCCACTTGTGCAGATCATCAGAATACCAGTATCCGCCGCTGTGCGAAACGAACAGAATGTATCTGTCCCTGTAAATTATCATCGACGGATCGGCTGCCTCACGGTATGATGCGCTGTCAGTGTACTGAAAGCGGTAGTTCAGGTTCAGGGGATTACAGAGGGTTTTTTCTTTATCTGTTGTTATTCCCGAACATGATGCGAGAATCATGGCGATTATAATCAATGTCTTGTGCATTGTTTGATGTGTTGGGAAGTTTTTGCTGAGCCAGCCTTTATCACTTTTGATAAAAAGGAATTGAAAGATAGGTAAACCTGTTATAAAATCATATCATGCCGTCATAAAAACAGGCCATATGAAGGGTTGTTTTCTTCCCGGACTATTGAATCAAGGATTTTCAATAATTATGACCTGAGAAGAAAGTATGGCAACGATGAACCTTTAAAGGTTAGATCCTGGGCACTTGGAAATGAAATCGACGGACCGTGGCAGATGGTTCAGAAGAATGCAGAGGACTAGGTAAAGTTCGTTCTAGAGGCAGCAAAGCTTAAGAGACTTGTTGACAATGACATAATGCTGATCGCCAGCGGTGCTTCATATTACAGGCCGGACAACGGTTGGATAGACTATAATGACTATGTACTGACTCATATGACAGGCACTGTTGATTACCTTTCCGTGCACCGGTATGCAACCGATGCACTTGGTGATGACAGGAGCTTCGGGGGAATGATCTGCCTCGGCATTGACCTTGATCAGAAGATTGAGATGGTGAAGGCTCTGATCCTGAAAACCGGCACAAAAACAGGATCGACACGTCCGGTCTATATTTCATCTGACGAGTGGGCGGCAGGCTGGGGAAACAACATAACTATTTCATTAATGGTTGCACAGCACCTCAACTCCTTTATCCGCCATGCAGATATTGTGAAGAGGGCCAATATGAGAATGCTTTCAAATCTTGTAGGATATTTACCTGAAGGAGCTTACAAAAACGCAACGTACGAGGTATTCTGGCTGTACACCAATAACTGCTCCGGCACATCACCCGGTGTCAGTACTTCGTGTGATAAATACAGCAATGATATATTCAGGGAAATATCCTATCCCGACGTTACAGCAGTTCTGAACAACGAAGGCCGGAACGTCTGTCAGTCAATGACACTTACCGTCCCGATGCCCGGAGTTGACAGAAATCCGGATTTTTAACCGGCAAATGAGGGTTGGTTTGAGAGAGGGTGCCTTCTATGACACCCTTTCTCTTTTTTTTTCAGAGCCTTCAGGTAAACCTGACATAAAGACGCAGAGACCCTTTCGCTCCCCGGAAGAAGGTTATGCTGATCCTGAAGCCCGGTATCCGATTTTGTTTTACATTTGCCGGCTCAAAGCTGTTTGATCAATTCTGCTGAATAATTATGGAGACCATCCGAAATCTATACCGCATTGGTCGCGGACCCTCAGCCAGCCATACTATTGGTCCGGTGAGAGCCGCCCAGCGTTTCCTTGCCGCAAATGAAGGTGCCGCATCATACAGGGTACTGCTCTACGGCAGCCTGGCGGCCACCGGCAGGGGCCACCGCACAGACGTAGCGCTTGAAAAGACCTTCGGTACCAGGAAACTTACAATTGAATGGTATCCTGAGACCGTGCAACCCCGCCATGCAAATGCTATGAAGTTCGAGGCATCCGACGGAAAAGGCAGGCCTACGGCCGAATGGATGGCCTACAGTGTCGGTGGCGGTGCAATTGTAGACGACAGCGGCAGAAACGAAACAAATGATATTTATCCTCATGAAAACATGAGCGATATTCTCGACTACTGCAGCCGGAAAGGCATAACTCTCTGGCAGTATGTCGTGGAGGTTGAAGGGAAGGAGATACTTGATTACCTGGGAGAGATCTGGACGGTCATGGAGGCAGCCATAAAGAGGGGGCTTGCTGCCGAAGGTGTTATCCCCGGAGGGCTCAACCTGCAGCGCAAGGCCAATTCATACATGCGCAAGGCTCAGCAATTCAGGGACATATTCCGCACCCGTGCCACCCTTTATGCGTTCGCCCTGGCGGTAAGCGAGGAAAATGCCTGCGGAGGAGTTATTGTGACGGCACCCACCTGCGGATCATGCGGTGTGCTCCCCGCAGTGCTTAAATACTCGAAACAGTTCAACAGCCACAAAAACAGTGACATAATAAAGGCACTCGCCACTGCAGGGCTTATCGGTACCCTTGTTAAACGAAATGCCTCTATCTCCGGAGCCGAGGTAGGGTGCCAGGGTGAGATAGGGACAGCCTGTGCAATGGCATCAGGCGCACTGACACAACTGCATGGTGGCACCAACTACCAGGTAGAATATTCGGCAGAAATGGGTATTGAGCATAGATCGGA
>JAKAXP010000245.1 GCA_021816545.1 Bacteroidota bacterium | reverse complement strand
GAACGTCAACACACTCATCCTGCGGGTTGACTTCAACTATCAGTTTGAAAGCTATCCCAACCTGCGGGACTCGGTCGCACTTTCAAAGGCAGACGTAAAGAAACTCGTTTCGGTTTGCAGAAAGAACAATATCCGTATTATCCCACAGATCAACCTCCTTGGTCATCAGTCGTGGGCAGGGGAAATAGGCAATCTTCTCAAAGAGTATCCTGAATTTGACGAAACGCCAAACATCAAATTACCTGAAAAGTATGTCTGGCCTAACCCGGACGGACTTTACTGCAAAAGTTACTGTCCCCTTCACCCTGATGTTCACAGTGTGGTTTTCGCCCTTGTGGATGAGATTTGCAATGTTTTTGAGACTGATGCCTTCCATGCGGGGATGGATGAGGTCTTCTACATTGGCGAGAGACAGTGCCCGAGGTGCTCAGGCAGGGATAAAGCCGAACTGTTCGCAGGAGAGGTAAGGACCATTCGCGACCATCTGGCAATCAGCGGCCGACAGTTGTGGATTTGGGGCGACAGGCTCATTGACGGGAAGACAACCGGAATCGGGGAATGGGAAGGAAGCTATAACAACACCCACAGGGCTGTGGACATGATACCAAAGGACGTTCTGATCTGCGACTGGCATTATGAGAGGCCGGATCAGACCCCTGTCTTGTTTGCCATGAAGGGACTCAGCGTTGTCACATGCCCCTGGCGGAATTCCGAAAGTGCTGTTCTTCAGGCAAGGGATATGGTCCGGTTCAGGGATCACTCCACGACCCAGATGAAGGAAAGGTTCAGAGGTATTATTCATACGGTATGGATACCTGCTGAGCCATTCCTGAACGCCTTCTACGGAAAAAGTACCAGGCCTGGAGATGATGACCAGGTAAAATGCTTCAAGGCATTGTTTGACGAAATAAATACTCTTACCACAGCTTCACTTTAGTAACACCATGAATTCTTCCTCGCGAATTGAATCTATTGACATAATGAGAGGCCTTACCCTCCTTCTCATGCTGTTTGTCAATGACCTCAACATGAGGGTTGCTCCCGCCTGGCTCGGGCATATGAAAGCAGACTTTGACGGCATGGGACTGGCCGACTGGGTCTTTCCGGGTTTCCTTTTTATTGTGGGAATGGCCATACCTTTTGCAATTTCGGGCAGGCTGAAAAAGGGGGATTCAATACCGAAAACATTGATGCACATATTGATCCGGACGGTGAGCCTTCTGATAATCGGGGTGCTGATGCTGAACACGGGAAGAGTCAATCCCGAAACCACCGGAATGAGCGGGAATCTCTGGGCACTGCTTATGTATGTTTCAGTCTTCCTGGTATGGAATGATTATCCCTTGGGAAAAAACAAAGTGCTGTTCACTGCAATGCGGGTTGCAGGGATTGCCACGCTGATCTTCCTGTCAATAATATTCAGATCGGGCAGCACAGAAGACCCCGGGTGGATGATAACAGGATGGTGGGGAATACTTGGACTGATTGGCTGGGGCTACCTGGTATCGTCACTGATCTGGCTTGCAATACGTGATTCGGCAGCAGGCACTTCTGTTGCGGTAATCTTTTTCCTGGCAGTAAATATCCTTGACCAGAAAGGCCTGCTGGCATTTCTTGATCCACTCAGACCCGTCCTGGGAATCATTATACAGGGAAATGTGCCGCTGATAGTACTTACCGGCATGCTGGCAGGAGTGCTCCTGAGGAAAATGAGGGAATCAGGTAATGAGCGGATTATTTTACTCTTCATTACCCTCGGTTTTGTATCACTGGCTGCAGGATTTATTTTCAGAAAGTGGTTCATCATCTCAAAAATCTATGCCACCCCGAGCTGGGGAATGATCTGCAGCGGGATCAGCTTCATTGTATTTGCGGCAATTTTCTGGCTGGCAGATGTGAAGGGGCTGACCAGGTGGGCAGGTTTTGTCAGACCTGCAGGAAAGCATTCGCTGACAACATATCTTGCCCCTGATATCCTTTATCATTTGATCTGGATGTCCTCAGTACCCATTTTAATATACAAGCAGTCATCAGAACCACTGGTGGTGGTCATCGGTTCAATTGTCTGGGCGCTCCTTATGGCAGGGCTGACCGCTCTCCTGGCGAGGGTGAATATCAAACTGAAACTGTAAGGCCTCATCTGCAATTTCAGGACGTGCATGAGACCTGCGGCGATATTCCCGGTTATGATACCTGGATGGTGCAACTATTTAACTCCCAGTATCTCAAGCAGCGGTATGAATGAGCGGACTGTGATCAGGTGGTCTGCAACGAGGTTAAGGTATTTGTTCTGGGAATAAAAGGAGATGCCGGTTCCGCATTCGCGAACCATGCATATGTCATTGTCGCTGTCGCCGATTGCTGTTATATTGCTGATATCTATGCCATAACTGGCCGAAAGCTGCCTGATCACATTTGACTTGCAGTACTCATGGCTGCACTGGCTTTGCTTTGTTCTCAGGAAGTATGACGGTATTTTGACCTCGCCGGTGGCAATGCTTCTGGAAAACTCAAGCTCATTGGCCACTGAGAAATCCATTCCCAGCTTATTCTTGATATGATTGGTCACAACATCATAACTGTCACTGATGATCCCGCATACGTAGCCCCTCTTTTTCAGCTCGGTGACAACTTCAAGTGCATCTTCAACAATCGGAATTGTGTCAACAGCGTCAATCACCTCCTTGACTGTGTGCCCTTTCATGAGCGTGGCAATGAGCTTTGTTCTCATTATTGCTGTGTCATTATGGGTGACGATGTTGATCAGCTCTTCTTCAAAGCCAAGGAGACGCGAGGCTGTGGTAATGAAGCTTCCCTCCAGCAGGGTGTTGTCCATGTCAAAGATCACCATTTTCGAAAATCCCTGTCTGTTCTCGCGGACTGCATACTCCATCTGGGTTCTGAGGGTATTGACTTTCTTCAGTGTCTCCCCTTCCTTTGCCTGCAAGGGCTCACCGCGACTTATGATTGCCCTGGAAACCTCGAGTGACATATTTGACAGCTGTTCCCATGACTGCATTCGGTTTTCTATATACCCGATATTGACTTCTGCAATCCGAGCCCCGGCAAGGTACAGGTCTATCAGCAAACCGATGTCAACGCCGTAATCATTTTCAAGTTCCAGGTCCTGGATCATCGACTTCTTCCCTGCCACCATCCCGCTGAGAGGCTGAGAGAACCTCGCAAGGTCCGGAAAAAGAAGCTTAAGCAAAGGCTTCGCAACCAGCTCGGTAACTCTTCCTGCCTGACGGGTAAAGACCGACTTTACAAAATCAGTATTGCCGTCAGCTATCGGACGGGTCATCAGTTCTACTATGTCTTCCGGATATGTGGTTATATCAGCATCAAGAAACAGCAGAATCTCATTATTTGCAAAAAGTATCCCCTCGCGCATTGATGCGCCTTTTCCCAGCATTGTGCTTGTATATACCGTTGCCCCTGCTTCCCGCGCGGTATGCACTGTGTTGTCATGCGACTTGTCATCGATAACGATGATTTCTGAAACCATCGGAGATCTCCTTACAAGTCCGATCACAGTGCCAATGGTCCCGGCTTCATTGAGTGCAGGAATTATTACGGTAACCATGATTACCTGACTTTAATTGATTCTAGCGCAACCCTGCGGCAAAATTCAACGTCAGACGGAGGCACCATCATCAATATAAGATCCTCGCCGTGGCTGTCCTTTACTGATATTACACCGGGTATTGACTCCGGCAATTCGCCGGTAAGCGCAGCAACAAAAACACATGCGGCAAGGTATGTCCCAAGCTCGGAAGGATGGGATCCGTCAGGAAAGTAGAGCCTGAAGTCAGGTCGTTCGGCAAGTGCGAGAGCCCATGCCTCTCCCACG
>JAKAXP010000244.1 GCA_021816545.1 Bacteroidota bacterium | reverse complement strand
GAATGCTGTGTGCCAACAGGTGGCGCCATGATGGGAGGGATGGCCAGCTTCATGGTGGCCAACCGCAATGACCACACAAAGGAGGGAACACTCTTCATAGACCCCGGATTCCCTGTACAGAAGACGCAGACCAGGATCCTCGGACAGGATTTCAGGTCATTTGACGTTTATAACTACCGCGGAGAAAAGCTGGGCCCGAAACTCGAATCCATACTGGAGTGCGGAAAGGTTTCAACACTTCTTTACTCAAACCCCAACAATCCATCCTGGATCTGCTTCACAGATGATGAGCTTCGCACAATAGGCACACTGGCTAAAAAATATGATGTTATTGTAATTGAGGACCTGGCATACTTCGGGATGGACTTCCGCGAAAACTATTCAGTTCCCGGTGAGCCACCCTTCCAGCCGACTGTTGCAAAATACTGTGATGACTATATTCTGTTGATTTCCAGCTCAAAAATATTCTCCTATGCAGGCCAGAGGATAGGCCTGCTGGTGATGTCAGACCATCTCTACAACCGTCGCTACCCTGACCTGCTTCGCTATTATTCCACCGATATTTTTGGCAGGGCAATGATCTTCGGTGCGCTGTATGCGCTCTCCTCAGGGGTTAGTCACTCGGCACAGTACGGCTTTACTGCCATACTCAAGGCCGTCAATGAGGGACTGTATAACTTTGTTGACAATACGAGGGTCTACGGTGAGAAGGCTGCAAAAATGAAAGAGATGTTCATAAGTAACGGTTTCAAAATCGTATACGACATGGACATCAACAGGCCTGTAGCCGACGGTTTTTATTTTACAATCTCCTACCCGAGCATGAGCGGAGGAGAGCTGTTGCAGGAATTGCTGGCATACGGCATAGCTGCAATCACCCTGAACATTTGCGGCAGTGAGAGGCATGAAGGACTGAGGGCATGTGTTTCACAGGTAAGAAGAAGCCAGCTTCCGCTGCTTGAAGAACGCCTGGCACTCTTCAGTGAGAATAACCCGATAGGAAAATAAATAATACTTTTGAACCGAAGTAAATTCAAAAAAGATATGGCAAAGATAAAAGGAGCAGTTGTTGTTGACAGGGAGAAGTGCAAGGGTTGCGAAGTGTGCGTTGTAACATGCCCTACAGAAACACTGGCACTGGCTACGGAAGTGAATTCAAAGGGATATCATTACAGTTATGCAGCCAATCCCGAGACATGCATAGGCTGCTCAAACTGCGCGGTTGTATGTCCTGACGGCGTGATTACCGTCTACAAAGTGAAAGTAGGATAACGTAAAGAAACAATATACATTAATGGAAAAGGAACTGAGACTGATGAAAGGCAACGAAGCTATCGCCGAAGCGGCGATACGCGCCGGTGCTGACGGTTATTTCGGGTATCCCATCACCCCGCAGAGCGAGATACTTGAATATCTTATGGAGGCCAATCCCCAGGCAACGACCGGTATGGTGGTACTCCAGGCGGAGAGCGAGGTGGCTGCAATCAATATGGTTTACGGAGGCGCTGCCTGCGGGAAGAAGGTTATGACTTCATCATCATCTCCCGGTATCAGCCTCAAACAGGAGGGAATAACCTACATCGCAGGAGCAGAGCTGCCCTGTCTTATTGTCAACGTGGTACGCGGCGGCCCGGGACTCGGTACCATCCAGCCGGCACAGAGCGACTACTTCCAGGCTACCAAGGGGGGAGGTCACGGAGACTATCATCTTATTGTCCTCGCACCGGCGTCAGTCCAGGAGATGGCTGACTTCGTCGAACTTGGCTTCGACCTTGCTTTCAAATACAGGAATCCTGCCATGATCCTTTCTGACGGCGCTATAGGGCAGATGATGGAGAAGGTATGGCTCAAACCGCAGAAGAAGAGATCAGAAGAGATCCTCCCGTGGGCAACCACAGGCAAGCCTGCAACACGTGAACGCAATATAATCACATCCCTTGACCTCGATCCGGAACGCCAGGAGAGGTTCAACCTGAAACTGATAGCCAAATACCGCGAGATGGAGGAAAAGGAGGTTCGCTTCGAGGAATTCATGACCGAAGATGCCGAGTACCTGTTCGTGGCATACGGCACCAGCGCCAGGCTGTGCCAGAAGGCACTGCAGCTGGCCAGGGCCGAAGGTATCAAGGCAGGACTGCTGAGGCCTGTAACATTGTTCCCGTTCCCGAAAAAGAGGCTCAACGAGCTAGCAGACCGGGTGAAGGGAATGCTGGCTGTGGAGATGAGCGCCGGCCAGATGGTGGAAGACGTGATGCTCTCAGTAAACGGGAAAACAAGGGTCAGTCACTACGGAAGAATGGGAGGGATGATCCCGACCCCTGAAGAGGTTGTTGAAAACCTTAAATCATTCATTAAAGGATAACTGATATGGCAGACATAACATTCAATGATATAATCAAGCCCGAGAACCTGACTTACAAAAAGTCTAAGCTGATGACGGACAACGTCATGCACTACTGCCCGGGCTGCGGACACGGTACCGCCCATAACGTGCTGGCAGAGGTGCTGGAAGAGGAGGGCCTTCAGGAAAGGACTGTCGGCATAACACCGGTAGGATGCTCGGTGCTGATGTACAACTACATCGACGTCGATTTCCAGGAGGCTGCACACGGACGGGCACCTGCACTGGCAACAGCCGTCAAGCGGCTGATGCCTGACAAATTCGTATTCACCTACCAGGGCGACGGCGACCTGGCTGCCATCGGCACGGCTGAAACAATCCATACATGCAACAGGGGCGAAAACATACTGATGCTCTTCATCAACAACGGCATATACGGGATGACCGGTGGGCAGATGGCTCCCACAACACTCCCGGGAATGAAGTCTTCCACATCACCATATGGCCGTGATGTCTCGATGATGGGCTCACCCATAAAGATGGCAGACATCGTTGCCATGCTGCCCGGAACCTGCTATGTCACACGCCAGAGTGTAAATACTGCTGCCGGAGTGAGAAAGCTCAAGAAGGCACTCAAGAAAGCTGTTCAGTACCAGAATGAAAACAGGGGCACCTGCTTTATTGAGGTAGTCTCCAACTGCCCGTCAGGCTGGAAGATGACGCCCGTAGAGTCTAACAAGTGGATGGAAGAGAACATGTTCCCGTTCTACCCGCTGGGTGATATCAAGGTGCCGGCTGAATAGGAGCGGATCCGGCAGACAGCTGACTTCGATTTGCGCCGGTCACACAGTTAAATTCATAAACATTACAGACCATGACAGAAGAAATTATAATAGCAGGTTTTGGCGGACAGGGTGTACTCTCAATGGGTAAGATAATGGCCTATTCGGGCATGATGCAGGACATGGAGGTGAGCTGGATGCCATCATACGGCCCCGAAATGAGAGGCGGCACCGCCAATGTCAACGTGATACTTAGCGATGAGCGCATAAGTTCCCCGATTCTGAGAAGCTTTGACACGGCAATCATACTCAACCAGCAGAGTATGGACAAGTTTGAGAAGTCGGTCAAACCAGGAGGAACACTTATCTATGACGGCAACGGCATAACACGTCACCCCGGACGCAAGGACATAACCGTCTACCGGATTGATGCGGCTGAAGAAGCGTCGAAGCTGAAAATGCAGAAGATGTTCAACATGTTTGTCCTTGGCGGATTCATGAAGGTCAAGCCGATTCTGAAAACTGAATATGTCCTCAAGGGGCTGAAAAAATCTCTTCCTGAGCGCTACCACAATCTCATCCCTATGAATGAGAAGGCCATTGAACGGGGGATGGAGATTATCAATAAAGTCTGAAAGTCTGAAGGTCTAAGGGTCTGAAAGTCTGTCGCTTCGCTCTGTCATGCTGTCATGCTGTCATGCTGTCGCGCAGTACCAAACCCTGACCGCAAGA
>JAKAXP010000243.1 GCA_021816545.1 Bacteroidota bacterium | reverse complement strand
TCCGATCTCATCCGGACCCACAACCATGTCAACCATTTTGTCACTCTCGAGGAGCTTTTCCTTCAGTCGTTCAGCCATGCAGCCCAGCACGCCCACAATCACCTGCGGGCGTTTCTTTTTCTGAGCTCTGAACAGGTCAAGGCGGCCCCATACCCGCTGCTCTGCATTCTCACGGATGGAACATGTATTGACAAGGATAATATCGGCTTCACCTATTCCTGCAGCAGGCATATAACCGGCATCGGAAAGAACCGAGGCAACAACCTCGCTGTCAGCGACATTCATCTGGCAGCCGTATGTTTCTATATAGTACTTTTTTGACATATTCGGGGCAAAGGTAGAAAAAAGTCTGAAGGTCTGTCGCTTCGCTCCGTCTTGCTGTCTTGCAGTCATGCAGTACTGCTGTCAGGGTGTAAGGACTGATTGCATATCGCAGGAATTGTATATTTTTGTGTTCTGTACAAAAAATAATCCATATGTCAGGTCACAGCAAATGGTCAACCATCAAACGCAAAAAGGGGGCGGCCGACGCAAAGAGAGGAAAGATCTTTACGAAGATCATCAAGGAGATAATGATCTCAGTACGTGAGGGTGGAGCTGA
This sequence comes from Bacteroidota bacterium, assembly GCA_021816545.1. GTDB lineage: Bacteria > Bacteroidota > Bacteroidia > Bacteroidales > VadinHA17 > SR-FBR-E99. Next base: position 3,275 of record JAKAXP010000243.1, on the reverse strand, counting down.
TCCGGCGGGTAATGCACGACTGAGACTGGCAATACAGAATGCCAAGGGGGCCAACATGCCCAAGGATAATATCGACAGGGCAATTAAGAAGGCTTCCGGTGCGGATGCGGAAGCCTATCATGAAATGACTTACGAAGGTTACGCCGCACATGGTATAGCTATTTTCGTGGAGGGTCTCACCGACAACACAAACCGCACTCTTTCTACCGTAAGGTTCATCTTTGGGAAATATAACGGGGCCCTCGGCCCGAACGGTTCCCTTACTTTCCTCTTTGACCGCAAGGGAGTCTTCACGATCAATGCCGAAGATGTCAGTAAAAATGACCTGGAGAGCCTCGAGCTCGAACTGATCGATGCCGGCGCTGAGAATATCGAGATCGATGACGAGGTTATCACCGTCACCTGCGCAAAGGAGGATTTTGGAAGTGTCAACCGCAAGCTGGAGGAACTTGAAATAGAACCTGATGAGGCTATGCTCAAACGGGTCCCGAAGGAAACAAAAACGCTGGATGTTGATTCGGCAAGGAAGGTAATGAAGCTCATCGAAGCGCTTGAGGATGATGATGATGTACAGGCAGTATATCACAACCTTGGAATTACCGATGAACTGGCCGAGGCGCTGGAAGAGTAGTCGAATTGAGATAACCGGCGACCTGGCCGAAGTAATGGAGTAGGAATTAATTTTACAACAAGACACCCGGGCGCCAGAGCAGGTAGCATAATAAGATGAACTGGCCGAGGCGCTGGAATAGTAGCCGGGCACAAATTATCGATAAACTGGCTGAGGCGCCGGAAGAATAGAGTCTGCCCTGCAAAGGGATTTGGAATAATTATTGCATAAAGTATCTCAGAAAATCTGTTGTATATTTGCCGCGTGAAACCACTGCAGAGATTTTGCCTGATTTCACAGAAAAGATACTATATGAGACCACTGTTGATCGCCACGGCATTAACCATCCTGCTTCCACTGTCCCTGACAGCGCAGAAAGGCCTTGGCGTTGAGGAGCTCATGAATGACGGTCGGCCGCGCTACCAGGCAGAAAACCTGATAATTAAACAGGATCCGGCCATCGACACCCTTATCAGCAGGCACATCCTGATGAATGCATCCAGGGACGGCGTTGACGGATGGCGTATCCAGATCTATCGCGGTGGGCACCGCACAGCCAACGAGGACTCCAACAAGGTTCGCGCACGGTTCATGGAAGATTACCCTGACATCCAGACATACCGAACTTTTGACCGTCCCAACTGGTTCAAGGTGAAGGTCGGCGATTTCCGCACGCGCGAAGAAGCCGCCAAAGTCTTCTTCGACATTGTGAATAAGTACCCGGACGCCTACCTTATCAGGGACGTTATCGCATTTAAAAATCCGGTAAAGTAAAATGAGCGAGAGCATTAAGCACGAATGCGGGATAGCACTGATGAGACTGCTGCGCCCCGCGGAATACTACATTGATAAATACGGATCATGGGACTACAGCCTGAAAAAGATGTACCTCATGATGGAGAAGCAGCACAACCGGGGTCAGGACGGAGCCGGTCTTGCGGGTATACGCATCGGCGCGAAGCCGGGAACACGCTACATCCACCGCCAGCGCTCCAACTCGGCAAACGCGATAAAGGAGATATTCGGACGGATCTACCCTGAGATCAAAGAGAACCCCTGCGATGTATGGCTCGGGCACCTGCGCTACGGAACATACGGCAACTACAACATCGACTTCGTTCACCCGGTCAGCCGCGAGAACAACTGGAGATCGCGAAGCCTCGTGATGGCCGGAAACTTCAACCTGACAAACATCGAGGAGATTTTCAACCACCTCCTTGAAATAGGTCAGAACCCGATCGACTTCTCTGATACAATCACCGTTCTTGAGAATGTCGGCCATTTCCTTGACCAGGAGGTCGAACGGCGGTACCGGTTCCACAAGGAAAAGGGGCTGACAAAGCGCGAAATTTCACCCATTATTGAGAATGAGCTTGATGTGGCAGGGGTTTTGCGCAGTGCCGCGAAGCGATGGGACGGTGGTTACGTGATGGCCGGGATGCTCGGCCACGGCGATGCATTCGTCCTGCGTGATCCCGCCGGGATAAGGCCTGCATTCTGGTATGCCGATGACGAAGTGGTAGTTGTTGCCTCCGAAAGACCTGTCATCCAGACGGTATTTGACATCAGGACCGATAAGGTCAATGAGCTCGATCCGGGAAAAGCGATGATCATCAAGGCATCAGGCGAATGGTCGCTGCAGGAGGTTCTTCCTCCTACCAAACCCGCAAAGTGCTCATTCGAGAGGATATACTTCTCACGTGGCACGGACAAGCACATATACCGGGAGCGCAAGAAACTCGGTGAGATTCTCACTGATCCTGTCCTTGAAGCCGTTAAGCATGATATAAGGAACACTGTCTTTTCATATATCCCCAACACCGCCGAGAGTGCATTCTACGGACTGATAGAGGGTGTCGACAACTGGCTCAACAACCGTAAGCGGCAGGCTTTGCTCAAGAGGGGTGACGCAATAACTGTTGCTGATTTTGAGCGGATAATGGATGTGCGGCCTCGCATAGAAAAAATAGCGGTCAAGGATATAAAACTGAGGACTTTCATTACCGAGGACCGGAGCCGCGATGACCTCGTCGCCCACGTTTATGATGTCACATACGGAGTAATAAAAAGGGGCAAGGATAACCTGGTTGTCATTGACGACTCCATCGTCCGTGGCACTACGCTCAGAGAGAGCATTATACGCATCCTTGACAGGCTTGATCCGGCAAAGATTGTAATAGTCTCATCATCACCCCAAATACGCTATCCCGACTGCTATGGCATTGACATGTCGAAGCTGGGCGACTTCATCGCATTCCGGGCGGCACTGGAGCTGCTGAAGATAACAGGCCGTGAGAAGGTGATAACTGACGTTTATGAGCAGGCGAAAGAGGAGCTAAAGAAACCTGATGCAGAAATGGTTAACCTGGTCAGGGAAATCTATGCTCCTTTCACTGACAAGGAGATATCGGATCATATTGGTGTGATGCTCAAAACCCCGGAGATAAAGGCTGACCTGGAGATAGTTTTCCAGTCGGTTGAAGGGCTCCACAAGGCCTGTCCCGGTCACACCGGCGACTGGTATTTCACCGGCAATTACCCCACACCAGGAGGCAACAGGGTGGTGAACAGGGCGTTTGTGAATTATATCGAGGGTCGCGGGGGAAGGGCGTATTAGGGAGTAGGCAATACCAGTCGGCAGTCGGCAATATTGGTCAGCAGTACC
>JAKAXP010000242.1 GCA_021816545.1 Bacteroidota bacterium | reverse complement strand
GGAACTGTTAAAGGAGACCTACATAGCCGGGGTTACGGCAGGATTGCATAATCCGGTCAATATGGGCAGCAATTCAGGCGGTGCAAGATGGGATGGCATGGATCCCGAGAGACATGTCCTGATTGGTACCAATGCCGTGGACTATGACTACCTGGAGACAATGAAAATGGAACTTGTATCCGGCAGAAGTTTCTCGAGGGAGTTCACTGCGGACATGGCCAGGGATACAACGGGAAATTTCCTTGTAAATGAGGAGGCGGCAAGACTGATGGGTAAGGATGACCCGGTAGGGCAAAACTTCAGGTTCATGGGCTTAAACGGAACAATAGTCGGAGTCCTGAAGAACTTTCATTTCAAGGGAGCCGATGAGCCTATTGAACCCATGGCCTTTGCACTGGCTGACACCAGTTACCTTCGGGTAATACTTGTGAGGCTTACCCCCGGAAAGACTGAAGAATCTCTGGCTGCCGTGGAGAAGACATGGAAAAGCGTAATACCTGAATATCCGCTGGAGTACACCTTTATTGACCAGGATTATGAGAATCTCTTCAGGAGTGAAACACGACTCGCTGACCTGCTCAAGTACTTCACTGTCCTTGCGCTCATTATTGCCTCACTAGGTCTTTACGGTCTCTCATCCTATGCAACCGAAAGACGAACCAATGAGATCGGAATAAGAAAGGTCATGGGAGCAGATTCACTTTCGGTTATATATACGATGGCCAGAGAGTTTCTTTTACTTGTGATAATCGCACTGGTTATAGCTATTCCTGCCGGCTGGTTTATAGTCAATAAACTGTTGCAGCAGTTTGCATACAGGATTGATATAAATGTCATGATATTCATACTTATAGCTTTTGGAACCCTGGTTCTTGCAACACTGACTGTAGGATACCAGGCATACAGGGCGTCCTGCACTAATCCGGCAACAGCACTGAAGACGGAATAGTTTCAATCCATGCCGGGGGATAATAATAAGAAAATCAATAAATTATCTGTTTTATAAAAGCAAAGTCATGTTAAAGAATCTCATAAGGTACAGTATCAGGTCGTTCAAAAGACAGAGATCATACATAATTATCAATATCCTCGGTCTTTCGATTGGTATTGCATGCAGTCTGCTTATAGCACTTTTTGTCATAAATGAAGCAGGCTACGACAGGTATAATGTTAACAGGGAAAGGATTTTCAGGGTTGTTCTCAATGGTAAAATCGGCGGACAGGAAGTTGTGGGTGCATTTACCCCTTCCATTATGGGCCCCACCATGCTAAGGGAAGTTCCTGAGGTGGAAGACTTTCTGAGGATGACAGGGAGAGGACCGACAATTGTGGAGTATAACGGGCAGACTTTTACAGAGGAAGCATGCATTGAAGCTGATTCCTCCTTCTTCAGGTTCTTTACAATTCCGGTCATTAAAGGTGATCCGGAAATGATGCTCAATGCCCCTCACCGGATCATCCTGACAGAGAGCACTGCAAAGAAAATATTCGGCGATGAGGACCCTGTTGACAAAGCCCTGAAGCTGGGAACTGATACAGTAAGGTATATAGTCACCGGTGTCATTGGTGATATACCGCCGAAGTCTCATTTCAATGCCAATATGATCACCTCGTTTATGACCAACCCGAGGTCTGAGGATCCGACATGGATGAGCAACAGCTTCAGTACCTACCTTCTTGTCAGGCCAAATGCCAGCTACCTGGATATTGAAAAGAAAATCACTGACATGCTGGTAAGATATGTGGGCCCTGAACTGGAGAGGTATATGGGAATAACGATTGATGATTTTATGTCACAGGGTAACAGGTATACGTATTTTCTTCAGAACCTGGCTGATATACATCTTGATCCGTCAATCCAGCAGGAGTTCAGGGAGGCCAGTGATCCGAAATACCTCTGGATATTCGGCAGTATAGCCATCCTGATTGTCCTCATTGCTGCAATCAACTTCATGAACCTTTCAACTGCACAGGCATCCAGGAGGGCAAAGGAAGTAGGTATAAAGAAAGTATCCGGATCAACCAGGGGCATGCTTGTATCACAGTTCCTGACAGAGTCATTCATTCTTGCGTTTACCTCTCTTCTGCTGGCATTGCTGATCATAAAACTCTCCCTGCCTTACTTCAACAACCTTCTGGGCACAAGCCTCAGGCTGGGTCTGGTTGACAACTGGTACACTGTGCCGGCATTACTCGTATTTACTCTCCTTGTGGGGATCATGTCAGGAAGCTATCCGGCTCTGTTCCTCTCCTCATTCAGCCCATACACCGTGCTTAAGGGGAGTGTCAGGAACAGCATGCAGAACGGACGCCTGAGAAGGATACTGGTTATTTTCCAGTTTGCCGTTTCAATACTGCTCATTGTGGGAACAATGATCATGTACAGGCAGATCCGGTTCATGCTCAATAAGGATGTCGGATTTAACAAGGAACAGCTTATTGTAATTAACAGGGCAGGTGCTCTCGGACCAAGGGTAAAAGCATTCAAGGATGCTGTAAAGAACATACCCGGAGTTGTGAATATTACCAGTTCCACCGCCGTGCCGGGAAGAAATAACAATAACAACGGTTACGGCCTTGAGGGAAGGGATGAAGAATCATTCCTGATGCAGACGAACTACGTTGACTATGATTACCTTGATACGTACGGGATGACCCTTGCAGAGGGCAGATTCTTCAGTGAGTCATATCCCACTGACAGGGAAGCATGCCTTGTAAATGAAAACGCCATCCGGGATTTTGAGATAAAGGACATCACGCAGACCAGATTTGTCAGGCCCGGAGATGGCGATACCCCGCTGTACCTCCAGGTGATTGGAATTGTGAAGAATTTCAACCACGAGTCATTGCGGAACCCGATTCAGCCATATATCTTCTGCTTCAAGCGTGATGATTACCAGTACGGTTACCTGACTGTCAGACTCACAGAACAGGATTACCAGAAGACCATCGGTGGCATTGAAAGTGTGTGGAAAGAGTTCACAGGAAACAGTCCGCTTCAGTATTATTTCCTCGATGAGGATTTTGAAAACATGTACATCCAGGAAAAGCAGAATGCACAGATGGCCGTAATATTTTCGATCCTTGCAATTTTCATTGCTGCACTCGGACTTTTCGGGCTGACATCGTTCACTGTTGAACAGCGGACAAAGGAAATAGGAGTGAGGAAAGCAATGGGATCCTCCGTGGCCGGCGTATACATTGTAATATCAAGGGAAATAATAATCCTCGTGTCACTCTCTGCCCTTATCGCCTGGCCTGTAACCTACTTCGTGGCTGAGAAATGGCTTGAGAACTTCCATTACCGGATAGATGCAGGAATATTTTCATTCCTGTCAGGATTGGGTATTGCGCTGGGCGTAGCGATGCTTACAATAAGTTACCGGATTATGAAGGCCGCCAGGATAAATCCTGCAAGCTCACTGAAGTATGAATAAAACAGGCATCAGATCAATACATTCTGTTTATGAGCTGACCGAATTCATCGCGTTTGCTGAGAGGAAAACTGTAAGTCATACCGTCGCGGGTGACGACATTCAAACCCTTGACTGAAAACAAACCCCGGTTGAAATAAATGATCTCCAGGATATTGTCGAACAGAATTTCAAGGTTGAACCTTGCGGTATCATCCTTCATTGTGTTGAAATATAACCTCTGGTTTGTAACAATCAGTTTTCCTTCAACTTTGGTCTGGTCTATTACCTGGCTTGTATCACCGGCCTTCAGCACCACTTCGTTTGGTTTAAGATTAACTGTCATCGGTTTGATATTGAGTTTTGAAACTTTAATTTTCTATAAGTGCTCCTGTATTAAAGACGGAGCAGTGAATTATTTGCTGCACCGGCAGGGGAACCGTATAAACTGAAGTACCTTCACTTATCCCGGG
>JAKAXP010000241.1 GCA_021816545.1 Bacteroidota bacterium | reverse complement strand
ATTGCCGGCCTTATCAAGGTAGGAGGCTGGGATGACCTGATGCACATCTGCCGTGCCGTTCCGGTCAACGAATACGGTGACACGATGACACAGCTCATCCGTTCGCCGAAGGATGCCCAGTTCCCCTGGACCGGCGTATTGCTTGGTTCGGCCATCATTGGATTCTGGTACTGGTGTACTGACCAGTATATCGTTCAGCGTGTTCTTTCCGGCCGTGACCAGACCCAGGCCCGCCGGGGTGCAATCTTCGGAGGTGCACTCAAACTGACCCCGGTATTCATATTCCTTATTCCCGGGATGATAGCATATGCACTGAACCAGCAGGGTGTTATCACCCTTACCAGTTCAGACTCTGCTTTCTCCACACTCGTAAAGGAACTTCTGCCGATGGGCTTCAAGGGTCTTGTGGTCGGAGGTATACTGGCGGCACTGATGAGCTCGCTGGCATCATTGTTCAACTCCTCTGCAACACTCTTCACGATTGACTTTTACCAGAAGTACAAGCCAGCCGCTCCCGAAAAGGAACTGGTAAGGGTGGGAAGGATTGCCACAGTTGTCGTCGTCATCCTCGGTATCCTGTGGATACCTGTCATGAGGGGGATCGGCAAGGTTCTGTATGCTTACCTGCAGGATGTGCAGTCACTGCTTGCTCCGGGTATTGCAGCTGCGTTCCTTCTCGGCATTCTTTCCAAAAAAGTTACACCGGCCGCAGGTCTCACCGGATTACTTACAGGCTTTTCTATAGGTATGCTCCGGCTCGTGTTCATGATCTTCAAGGGATCACTCAATCCTGACGGTACCATTTACCAGGTATTTGTCGGAACAAACTGGCTGCATTATGAGATAATCAACTTTGCTATAGTGATTATCACTATGATTGTGGTAAGTTACTTTACCCCGAAGATTGACGAGCGCCGCATTATAGGGCTTACACTTGGTTCGGCCACCGCCGAGCAGAAGGCTCTTACCCGTGCCAGCTGGAACAAGTGGGATGTGATTACATCAGGCCTTATCATTGCTGTAATCATAGTATTCTATGCCTATTTCTGGAACTAACATGATCTATTCATAAGATATTTATTTAAGAGATGAAAAAAGAAACTACTGAACTCTGGTTCATCACGGGAAGCCAGCATCTGTACGGTGAAGAGACACTAAAGCAGGTGGCGGATGATTCAAAAGCCATTGCAGCTGCTCTCGACAAGTCTGATCTGATCCCTGCCAGGGTTGTCTTCAAGCCGGTTCTTACAACTGCCAATGCAATCACCAATATCTGCATGGAGGCCAACAATGCGCCTTCCTGCGCAGGGCTTATCGCATGGATGCATACCTTCTCACCGGCTAAGATGTGGATAGCCGGCCTGAAGAGACTGAACAAGCCGATGCTTCATTTCCATACGCAGTTTAATCGTGATATCCCGTGGAATGAGATCGACATGGATTTCATGAACCTGAACCAGTCGGCACACGGCGATCGTGAATTCGGGTTCATCTGCTCGCGGATGAGGATTGAGCGCAAGGTTGTTGTCGGCCACTGGCAGGACAAGGAGGTTGTAGCTTCAATAGGGGCCTGGAGCAGGGCTGCCATGGGAGCCCTCGAAGCCCGCTCCCTCAGGGTTGCACGGTTCGGTGACAACATGAGGGATGTTGCGGTTACCGAAGGCAACAAGGTATCAGCGCAGCTCAAACTCGATTATGAGGTTCAGGGTTACGGTATCGGTGACCTGGCTGATGCAGTAAAAAAGGTAACTGACAAGCAGATTACTGCGCTTGTCAAACAATACGGTGACGAATACAAGGCATCAGCAAAAGTCCTGTCATCCCCGGCAATCAAAGAGGCTGCCCGCATTGAAGCAGGTATGCGTGCTTTCCTTGAGAAGGGTGGTTTCAAAGCCTTTACCACAAACTTTGAAGACCTCCACGGTATGGTGCAGCTTCCCGGTCTCGCTGTACAGAGACTCATGGCTGACGGCTACGGCTTCGGTGCAGAAGGCGACTGGAAGACCGCAGCGCTGGTACGCATCATGAAGGTGATGGCACAGGGTCTCAGGGGCGGTACTTCGTTCATGGAAGACTATACATATCATCTTGATCCGAAGAACATGGCTATCCTTGGAGCACATATGCTTGAGGTCTGCCCCTCCATAGCTGCCGGCAAGCCGGCCCTGGAGGTCCATCCTCTCGGCATAGGCGGTAAGGATGACCCGGCAAGGCTCGTCTTCAGGACCAGCCTCGGGGAGGCACTGGCGGCTTCAATGGTGCAGATAGGTGACCGTTTCAGACTGATAGTCAATACCATGAATGTTGTTGAGTGTCCGCCGATGCCTAAATTGCCGGTGGCCAGCGTTCTCTGGAAACCTTACCCGGATCTCAAGACAGCAGCTACCGCATGGATTTATGCCGGTGGCGCACATCATACAAGCTTCAGCCAGGCACTCACAGCCGAACATATGGCTGACTTTGCCGACATTACAGGGACAGAATTTGTGCTGATAGATGAAAAATGTGAAATAGGGCAATTCAGGAAGGAGCTGAGGTGGAATGACCTGTACTACACTCTGAATAAAGGCCTATGACACACATTTATTCGAAGCACCCGAAGCATTACCTTGCAGTTGACTGCATTATCTTCGGTTATGACATCGCCCAGAAGGAACTCAAGCTTCTCCTTATAAAGAGAAGCTTTGAGCCCGCCCTCGGGCAGTGGTCACTCGCGGGAGGCTTCGTGCAGGAGAAGGAGAGCCTTGATGATGCTGCATGCAGGGTGTTGTGCACTCTCACAGGCCTGTCTGACCTCTATATGGAGCAGCTTTACACCTATGCTGATGTCAACCGCGACCCCGGAGCCAGGGTTATATCAACTGCGTACTTTTCCCTGATCGGTATCCATGAGCTGGACACTGAGATCCAGAAGAAGAACGGTGCCCACTGGCGCTCCATCTCAAATTTGCCTGACCTGATCTTTGACCACAGGCAGATGGTAGACAAGGCTCTGAAGGAGCTGGTAGAGAAAGTAAAGGTTTACCCGGTGGGTTTTGAACTCCTTCCCGAGAAGTTCACCCTGGTTCAGTTGCAAAACCTGTACGAGGCTATATATCTCAGGCAGGTTGACAAGCGCAATTTCAGGAAGAAAATCCTGTCAATGGAACTTCTTGACAAACAGGATGAAAAGGAAAGGGAGACATCCAAGAAGGGTGCCTGGTACTACAGGTTCAACGTTGAAAAATACAGGGAACTTGCAAGGAACGGTTTCTTCTTTAACCTGGCTGTCAGCTGATGTGATGGCCGGATCAGTAGAGATTACGTGCAAATCTGAAATATCATGCTTGAAAAGCTGAAGGAAGAAGTATTCAGGGCCAATCTTGATCTGGTGAAGCATGGTCTGGTCATTATGACCTGGGGTAATGTAAGCGGCATTGACCGCGAATCAGGACTCATGGTGATCAAGCCTTCGGGAGTTTCATATGACAGGATGACCGCCGGTGATATGGTTGTGACTGACCTGGCCGGAAATGTCATGGAGGGGACACTCAATCCGTCAACCGATGCCCCCACTCACCGTGCACTTTACAGGGCTTTCCCGGGGATAGGCGGTATAGTACATACCCACTCCACCCATGCGACAGCCTGGGCACAGGCCTGCCGGCCGATACCATGCCTTGGCACTACCCATGCCGACCATTTCTACGGTGCAGTACCTGTCACCAGGAAGCTGTCTGAAGCGGAGACGGCAAGTGATTATGAGTACAATACAGGGCTTGTGATTGCTGAGACGCTCAGCGGGATGGACCCTCTGACAATGCCAGCCGTTCTTGTTGCTTCACACGGGCCGTTCACCTGGGGAATCTCCGCCGGTGACGCCGTTCACAATGCCGTTGTACTGGAGGAGGTGGCGCGGATAGCTGCCATTTCTGCCACACTGGCG